>NZ_JBSFFI010000005.1:0-282701 GCF_053596035.1 Streptomyces sp. NPDC001781
AGGGGCGCCCGGAGACTCTCCGGGCGCCCCTTCTGGGTCGCGTGCTCGTGTCGAGAGGCCCTAGCGGCCCCTGCCGCCGCCCTTCGGCATCCGCATGCCCTTGGGCATCGGACCCTTGGGGAGCGGCATGTTGCTCATCAGGTCGCCCAGCGCCCGCAGCCGGTCGTTGGTGGCGGTGACCTGGGGGCCCGTCAGCACCCGCGGGTACTTCAGCATGGTCGTCCGCAGCTTCTTCAGCGGGACCTGGCCCTCACCGTCACCGACGATCACGTCGTGCACCGGCACGTCCGCGACGATGCGGTTCATCTTCTTCTTCTCGGCCGCCAGCAGGCTCTTCACCCGGTTCGGGTTGCCCTCGGCCACCAGCACGATGCCGGCCTTGCCGACCGCCCGGTGCACCACGTCCTGGCTGCGGTTCATCGCCACCGCGGGGGTGGTCGCCCAGCCCCGGCCGATGTTGTCCAGTACCGCGGCCGCCGCACCCGGCTGGCCCTCCATCTGCCCGAACGCGGCCCGCTCGGCCCGGCGCCCGAACACGATCGCCGTCGCCAGCAGACCGAGCAGCAGGCCCAGGATGCCGCCGTAGACGGGATGCCCGATCAGGAAGCCGATCGCGAGGAGGACGGCGAAAATGCCGAGCCCGACAGCCGCGAGTACAAGACCGATCGTCTTGTCGGCCTTACGGGTCATCTTGTACGTGAGGGCGATCTGCTTCAGTCGCCCTGCGCTCGCGGCGTCCGCCGCGGTTTCCTTCCTCGCCATGCCCACGAGTCTACGTGGCCGCCGGAGCACTCTCGACGGCGGTGCCCGGCGTAGGGCGGGGGTTACGGACGGGTGACGGCGCGGTCGAGGAACTGCTCCGCCTCGACCCGGTCCTTGGCGCGGCGGCGGTCCTCCAGGACGGAGGTCCAGGCGTTGCGGCGGGCGGTGCGCTGGCCGCCCTGGAGCAGCAGCGTCTCGACCGCGCGCAGGGCGACGGTGAAGGACGGGATGGCGGTGGCGCGGACGGGTGCGGCCTGCATGGTCGAGGTCCCCCCTCGGTGCGGGTGGTCTACGGGGCGTGACATCAGCGTCACTGATCGGTGTTACCAGCGCGTGACCGACCGGTCAAACGGTGGTGAAACCTCTGCGCGGGTTCCCCGCACGCCGACGCGGCCCCGCCATGTGCCCTCATCAGCGAGGACGGACGGGACCGCGTCGACTCGGCCAGTACCGGCCAGTAGGAACCTGTGCGTGATTTCACACGACTCGCTCACACCGCCTGGACGGCGATGTAGTCACCACGCTTCTCGATCGCCATCTGGTAGAGGCGTCCGGCGCGGTAGGAGGAACGGACCAGCGGCCCCGACATCACACCGGAGAAGCCGATCCGCTCGGCCTCCTCCTTCAGCTCCACGAACTCCTGCGGCTTCACCCAGCGCTCGACGGGGTGGTGGCGCACGGAGGGGCGCAGGTACTGGGTGATGGTGATCAGCTCACAGCCCGCGTCGTGCAGCTGCCGCAGCGCCTCCACGACCTCCTCGCGGGTCTCGCCCATGCCGAGGATCAGGTTGGACTTGGTGACCAGGCCGAAGTCGCGGGCCTCGGTGATGACCTTCAGCGAGCGCTCGTAGCGGAAACCGGGGCGGATGCGCTTGAAGATGCGCGGGACCGTCTCGACGTTGTGCGCGAAGACCTCGGGGCGGGACTCGAAGACCTCGGCGAGCTGCTCGGGCACCGCGTTGAAGTCGGGGGCCAGCAGCTCGACCTTGGTGCGGCCGGCCTCGCGGCCCGCGGTCTGGGCGTGGATCTGGCGCACGGTCTCGGCGTACAGCCAGGCGCCGCCGTCCTCGAGGTCGTCGCGGGCGACGCCGGTGATCGTGGCGTAGTTGAGGTCCATGGTGACCACGGACTCGCCCACGCGGCGCGGCTCGTCCCGGTCCAGGGCCTCGGGCCTGCCGGTGTCGATCTGGCAGAAGTCGCAGCGCCGGGTGCACTGGTCGCCGCCGATGAGGAAGGTCGCCTCGCGGTCCTCCCAGCACTCGTAGATGTTCGGGCAGCCGGCCTCCTGGCACACGGTGTGCAGGCCCTCGCTCTTCACGAGGTTCTGCATCTTGGTGTACTCGGGTCCCATCTTGGCCCGCGTCTTGATCCACTCGGGCTTGCGCTCGATGGGGGTCTGGCTGTTCCGGACCTCCAGGCGCAGCATCTTGCGTCCGTCGGGTGCGACTGCGGACACGACCGGCTCCCTGCTTGTTGCGAAGTAAGTCTTCGATTCTTCGGCGTACACCAGGGTACGCCCGTGTTCATTGGGTCCTGCCGGGGGTGAAAACCTCGCGGACGCAGGCCGCATTCCCGGATCAGACCGCGGCGGGCTTCTCGATCACCCTGGGGGCGAGGACGGCCTCGGCCATGACCTCGCGCAAGTGGCGTTCGACCACCGGGACGACCTCCTCGATGCTGATGTCCCGGCCCAGTTCGTCGGCGAGCGAGGCCACGCCGGCGTCGCGGATGCCGCACGGGATGATGCGGTCGAACCAGCGGTTGTCCGGGTTCACGTTGAGAGCGAAGCCGTGCATGGTGACGCCCTTGGCCACGCGGATGCCGATCGCGGCGATCTTGCGGTCCTCGCGTCGCTGGCCCGCGTTGGAGGGGGCGTACTCCGGGCCGTTCATGCGGGGGTCGAACTCGTCGTCGCCGATCCGGGGATCGAGGTCGAGGGAGAGGCCGCCGAGGCGCTGCTCGACCGGGTCGCCCAGCACCCAGACACCGCTGCGGCCCTCGACCCGGCTGGTCTCCAGCCCGTACTCCGCGCAGGCGCGGATCAGGGCCTCCTCCAGGCGGCGGACGTGGGCGATGACGTCCACGGGGCGGGGGAGCTTCTGGATCGGGTAACCGACGAGCTGGCCCGGTCCGTGCCAGGTGATCTTGCCGCCCCGGTCCACGTCGATCACGGGGGTGCCGTCCAGCGGCCGCTCGCCCGGCTCGGTGCGGCGGCCGGCGGTGTACACCGGGGGGTGTTCCAGCAGCAGCACGGTGTCGGGGACCTCGTCGGCGAACCGGGCGGCGTGCACCCGGCGCTGCTCGTCCCACGCCTCCTGGTAGTCGACGGCGTCCGCGCCGAATCCCATGTGGACGAACCGCAAGTCACTCACGGCAAGCGCCTCCCTAAGCCGGGCACCCCTCGTCGGGTCCTGTCAGGCGCGTACGGCGCCCACGCCACTGTACGTCCGGACGGGTGACGTCAGCCGCGCGGGTAATCCTCACACGATCGGATGAATGCCTGGGGAACTGTGCGAGGACTTGTTCACTCTCCGCTACATTCGCGCCGTTCGTGAGGCCAAAAGGGCTGTTCACAGCCCGTCCCGGCATCTCAGTGGCCTGTCAGGCAGGAGACCGCACCGCACATGACGGACCGACCCGCGCAGCGCACCCCCAACCGCCAGCTCGCCGCGCTCATCGCAGAGGCGGGGTTCTCCAACGCGGGTCTGGCCCGTCGCATCGATCAGCTCGGGCTGGAGCACGGGCTGGACCTCAGATACGACAAGACCTCCGTCACCCGCTGGCTGCGCGGCCAGCAGCCGCGCGGGACCACTCCCGCGCTGATCGCCGAGGTCTTCACCCGCCGCCTCGGCCGCCGTCTCACCGCCCAGGACCTCGGTCTGGACGCGTGTGCGCCGGTGTACGCCGGGCTCGAGTTCGCGGGCACCCCCGAGGAGGCCGTCGACATCGTCAGCGGGCTGTGGCGCAAGGACTCCGGCAGCCACGCCGAACTACGCAAGATCGCCTTCACCCCCGCCGGGCTGGTGGTGCCCAGCAGGGACTGGCTGATCGGCAAGGCCGACGACCGGGTGGCGCGCGAACCCGCCGTACGGGTGCCGGCCCAGGCGCGGCGCGCCGAGGCCGGGCCCGTGCGGGTCCCGGTGGCCGAGCGGCCCTCCGGGCACCGGGTGACCGGCGGGGACCTCGCCGCGCTGCGCTCGGTGGGGGAGCTGTTCCGGGCGCTGGACGACCAGTACGGCGGCGGGCACGCCCGGCAGGCCCTCGTGCGCTACCTGGAGCACGAGTGCGAGCCGATGCTGCGCGGCAGCTACTCCGAGCAGACCGGCCGCAGGCTGTTCGGCGCGGCCGCCGACCTCACCCGGCTGGCCGGCTGGACCTCGTACGACATCGCGGCGCACGGGCTCGCCCAGCGGTACTTCGTGCAGGCCCTGCGGCTCGCCCAGGCGGCGGCGGACCGTGCCTACGGCTCGTACGTGCTGGTCACCATGAGCCGCCAGGCCGTCTACCTCGGGCACGGGCGGGAGGCCGTCCAGTTGGCACGGGTCGCCCAGCAGGGGATCGGCACCGGCGCGGCGCCCGTCGTGCAGGCCCTGCTGCAAGCCGCCGAGGCGCGGGCGCACGCCGTCCTCGGAGAGACACGAGCGTGCACCGGCGCGCTGGTACGCGCCGAGCGCGCCCTGGAGACGGCCCGGCCCGGCGACGACGTGCCGCACTGGGCGCGCTTCTTCGACGAGGCCCAGCTCGCGGACGAGCTCGGCCACTGCCACCGGGACCTGCACCAGTTCCGTCCGGCCGCCCAGCACGCGGAGCGCTCGCTCCGGCTGCGCCCGGCCGCCCACGCCCGCAGCCGGCTGTTCTCCCGGGTCGTCCTGGCCACCGCCCGCCTGGGCCTCGGCGACCTCGACCAGGCCTGCGCCCTCGCCGCCGATGCCGCCGCCCAGGCCGCCGAGATGCGCTCGGTCCGCGCCGTGGAGTACATCCGTGACTTCGAACGCCGCCTTGAGCCCTACCGCGACGCGGCCCCGGCCCGGGGTTACCGGGAGCGGGTGGCGGCGCTGGGCTGAGGGCTGCCCCGTGATCCCCGGTGGATCAGGCCGGGGCCGGGCGCGGCGGCCGGACTCCGGTCAGGCCGCCCGCGGCATCGACGCCGGGGGGTCGGCCAGGTGCATCGAGGCGGCGCCCAGGTCCGTCAGGATGGCTGCCGTGGCTCGGGTGGCGGAGTGCAGGGCGCCCTGGAGGGTGGGGGTGTCACGGTGGTCGCCGCAGACGTAGAGGCCCGCGAGGAGACGCACCGGGCGGTGGGGGTCGTACGCGGGGCGTGTGGCCGGTACGGCATCCGGGGTGTGGTGGACCGCCAGGGTCTCCCAACGGTTCGTGGGCGTGCCGTACAGGCGGGCCAGGTGGGTGCGGACGGCGGAGTCCAGGTCGGCGGGCGGGGTGCCGAGCACCGTCGAGGAGATCAGCGTGCGGCCCGCCGGGGCGCGGCCGGGGTCGACGTTGCTGAGGACCGCCGTGTGCGCGACCGGGCCGCCCCGGTCGGCGTCCAGCAGCAGCGAGGTGCCCGTGGACAGCGCCGGGCCGGGGTCGTCGGTGGTGTGGTGGAGCACCGTCACCGGGTGGAAGTCGGGGACGCGCAGCCCCGGCAGCAGTTCGGCCGCCGCACGGGCGTCCGTGGCCAGCAGCACCGCGCGGCAGCGCAGCACGCCGTGCTCGGCGGTGGTGACCGAGGTGGTGGAGACCGAGGTGACCCGGACCCCGGTGCGCACCGTGCCCGGCGGCAGGGCGCGCGCCAGCTGCTCGGGCACTACCGCCGCGCCCCCCGCCGGCACGCTCAGCCGGCCCCCGGCGAACGCCCGCAGGGCGAGGTCGGCGCCCCGGCTGGACGTGGTCAGCTCCGGGTCGCACAGCAGCGCGGCGAGCAGCGGCCGCAGGAAGCCGTCGACGGTGCGGGCGGGAATCCCGCGCGTCGCCAGCGCGTCGGCGGCGGCCTGTTCCGGGCGGGCCAGCAGCCGCTCCACCGGGGTGGCCGCGATCCGGGACAGCGCGGCGTTGAGCCGGGCCTGGTCCCACGCCCCGCCCACCGGGGTCCCGGTCCGGCCGGGCAGCGCGGCGACCGGCCCCCTGGGGGCGCTCGCCAGGGCGCGCGCGACGTGGAGTGCGCCCCTGGCGCCCCCCACGGGTGCCGGGGCGCCCGCGCGATGCCTGCGGCCGTCCCGGTGCAGCAGCACGCCGGGCGCGAACTGCCTCAGTCCGAGCGGTTCGAGGCCCGGCACGGTGCGCAGTTCGGCGCCGGGTGTGGTCAGGGGCCGTCCGACACGGTCGAGACGGAAGCCGTCGACCTCCTCGGTCGACATGCGGCCGCCGGCTTCGGGGGCGGCCTCCAGGACTGCGGTCGTCACTCCTGCGCTGGTCAGCCGATGGGCCGCCGAGAGTCCGGCGACCCCGGCCCCCACGACGACGACGTCCACCTGGTACGCGGGCTCAAGCACGGGGCCCCTCCTGTGGTTGCGCGGCCGGTGGAGAGGTCATGCCCTCAACTGGCCCGCGGAATACGCGAGTTCGAGTCGAGGTTACGGTCATTGTCGGTCAGTTCCAGTCGCGCACCGGCAGGGCACGGTCGCACGGCGGTCGCACACGGTCATGACCGCCCGGTGCCCGCCAGGATCGCGCCTATGCCGCCGGACTACTCCGCCGCGCGGATGGTGTCCTCGATGCCGGGGAACGCGAACTGGAAACCGGACTCCAGCAGCCGCTTGGGCACCACCCGCTGACTGCCCAGCACGTCCTCCGCCATCCCGCCCAGCACCGTCCTCAGCAGTGCCGCCGGCACCGGGAACGGGGTCGGCCGGTGCAGCACCCGGCCCATCGCCTCGGTGATCTCCTGGTTGGTCAGCGGGTGGGGCGCCGTCAGGTTGAACGGCCCGGACAGGTCCTCACGGTCCAGGATGTGACGGATCGCGGCGACCTCGTCGTGCAGCGCGATGTACGACCAGTACTGACGGCCGCTGCCCAGCCGCCCGCCGAGCCCCGCCTTGAACAGGGGGAACATCCTGGCCCACGCCCCGCCGGCGGCGGACACCACCAGACCGGTGCGCACGAACGCCGTCCTGACGCCCGCCTCCCGCACCGGGGTGGCCGCCTCCTCCCACTCCTCGCACACCGAGGGCAGGAACCCCTCCCCGGGCGGTGCGTCCTCGTCCGTGATCCGGTCGCCGGTCTCGCCGTAGAAGCCGATCGCGCTGCCGTTCACGAAGACGCGCGGCGGCTCCGGGAGGGAGGCGACGGCCTCCGCGAGCGCGGTCGTGCCGAACACCCGGCTGTCCCGGATCACCCGCTTGTACTCCGGCGTCCAGCGCTTGTCGCCGATCCCCGCGCCCGCCAGGTTCACCACCGCGTCGACCCCGGCCAGCCCGGCCGCGTCCACGTAACTCTTCTCGGGGTCCCAGCGGACCTCGTCCGGGCCCTGTGGTGCGCGCCGGACCAGCCGCACCACCTGGTGCCCGTCGTCGGTCAGGGACCGCACCAGGGCGCTGCCGATGAGACCGGAGGCGCCGGTCACCGCGATTCGGGAGGATTCCATGATCCCAGCATGCCCCGCGAGGGCGGGATCAGAGCGCCTGTCTACTCCCTACGACGTGATCAGCTCACCCGTGTCCACCGGTGCCGTCGCCGTTCGCGCGCGGGCCGCGTCCGCCGAGACCTCCGACGCCGTCAGCACGTACCCCGTCCCGGAGCTGGAGGTGGAGCGGGCGAAGACCACACCGAAGACCCGGCCGTCGGTGGTGAGCAGGGGGCCGCCGGAGTTGCCCGGGCGGACGGTGGAACGGATGGAGTAGATCTCGCGGGTGACCGAGCGGTCGCTGTAGATGTTCTGGCCGGTCGCCCGCACCCGGTTCGCCACCGTCGCCGCCTTGAGGTCCAGGCTGCCGTCCTGCGGGTAGCCCGCGACCACCGCGGACTCGCCGCGCCGCGCGGAGGAGTCGAAGGGGAGCACCGGGGTGCGCAGAGCGGGTACGTACAGCACCGCCACGTCCTTGTCCGGGTCGAACAGCACCACCCGCGCCCGGTAGGCCGGGCCCACCCCGCCGATCCGTACCGTCGGGGCGTCGATGCCGGCCACCACGTGCGCGTTGGTCATCACCCGGCGGGGCGCGTACACGAAGCCGCTGCCCTCGCGG
The DNA here is from genome assembly GCF_053596035.1 of Streptomyces sp. NPDC001781. Classification (NCBI taxonomy): domain Bacteria; kingdom Bacillati; phylum Actinomycetota; class Actinomycetes; order Kitasatosporales; family Streptomycetaceae; genus Streptomyces; species Streptomyces sp. NPDC001781. Next base: position 7,941 of record NZ_JBSFFI010000005.1, read on the forward strand.
CCCTCGGCACCCGCCGAGCCCTCGATCTTCACCGTGCTGCGCCGGGCCGCCTCCGTGGCCGCCGGGGTCACACTGTCGCCGGAAGGCTCGGCCACCTGCGCGGTCGACTCGTTCTCGAAGGGGTTGAAGACCTGCGGGAAGCCCGCCTCCGTCAGCGCGGAGGTGGCTCGCGAGAACCAGGCGGGGGTGGTCTCCGGCATCGTCTGCTGCACCGCGCCCAGCAGGGCGGAGTTGCGGATCGCCGTGGTCACCGTCTGCGAGGGGGCCGCGCCCAGCACGCTCGCCGCGACCCACGCCACGAGGAGCACGGCGACCCCGTTGGCCGCGGCGCCCCCGATGCCGTCCGCCACCCGCAGCGGGTTCGGGCCCACCCGGTCCATCCGGCTGCGCAGCCGCAGCGCCAGGCGGCCCGCCAGCTCGTGCCCGACCATGCCCGGCACCAGCACGGTGAGCACCGCGACCACGGTGGCCGCCGCGGAGCCACGCGCCACCAGCCCCGTCACCCACGGCAGCGCCCACACGCCGATCGCCGCGCCGCCCACGAAGCCGGCCAGCGAGACACAGCCGGCCACCAGACCGCGCCGGTACCCGGAAGCCGCGTACAGCAGGATCACCAGCACGAGCAGCACGTCGAGCAGGTCCACGAAGCCGCCTTTCTCTCGGACCCCCCAATACGGGCGGGACAGGCCCGCTGATCAGTCGCAGCCCCAGGGCTTCCCGTATGTGTGTACCCACAGAAACGCCCCGGACCTGGACGATGGTTCCACCGGGTGGCACACCACACATCGCGGACCCGCCGCGCCGGACCGACAGTGGGACCATGAAGTGGACGTGCCCGTGGCGTGCCGCGCGCCTGCCCGGCGTCCTCGCGGCCCTGACCGCCGTGGCAGCGCCGCTGCTGCTCGCAGGGGGCAGCGAGCGTGCCGTCACGGCCCGTCCCGCGCAACCCGCGCCCCGCACCGCGCCCGCCCCGCACCGCGCGCCCCGCCCGGTCATCCTGCCCCGCTCCGCCTGGCTCGACCGCGCCACCCTGCGCCGTCAGCCCCCGCCGCGCTACGACGACCGGGTCGTCGCCGTCTTCGTCCACCACACCGACTCGCCGAACGACTACGACTGCGCCGACGCCCCGCGCGTCATCCGCTCGCTGTACTCCGGCCAGACCGGCGCACGGAACTGGGACGACATCGGCTACAACTTCCTCGTCGACCGCTGCGGCACCATCTACGAGGGACGGGCCGGGGGCGCCGACCGGGCGGTCACCGGGGCCCACACGCAGGGGTTCAACCACCGCTCGACGGGCATCGCGGCGCTCGGCACCTTCACCGCGGGCGCCACGGTCCCGGCGGCCATGACCGACGCCATCGCCGCGCTCGCCGCCTGGAAGCTCGGCCACTCCGGCACCGACCCCCGTGCCCGCGTCCGCCTGACCTCCACCAGCGACCTCAGCCGCTACCACTCGGGCACCCCCGCGACCCTCCCCGCGATCGCCGGCCACAACGCCGCCTACGCCACCACCTGCCCCGGCGCCGCTCTCACCGCCGCCCTCCCCGCCGTCCGGGCCAGGGCAGCGCGTCTCCAGGGCCGCGCCCCTTAGGGCTGTCCCGTAGCCCCCGACGCCGCGCGCCCGCCCGGGGTTACGGGACTGCCCTCAGGGCCTCCCGTGTGGATCATGCCGGGCTCGCGGGGTCCGGGATCCGGCCTGATCCGAACGGAAGACCCTGGCCCACCGCCCGCAGGGCGGCCGCGCGAAGGGCCCCACGAACACGCCGCGCCGCCGGCCGGCTCGACGGCCGCTCACGGCCTGAAGCGGGCCCACAGCATCGGATAGCGGTCCGCCAGGGTGCCGTCGTTCTCGAAGTCGACGGGGGCGCCGGAGGGCTCGCCGGGCGCGGGGGCTATACCGAGGTCGGGGGCGACGGTCCCGGTCAGGCGTTCGTATGCCTCGTCGGCCGCGTAGCCGAGCTCCTCGCCGTCGCCGTCCATCTCCTCGTCGAACTCGTCGAGGAGCTCCGCGAGGGAGTCGGGGTCGTGGAGGGCGCCCTCGAAGACCTCGCGGCCCTGGCCGATGAGCCAGCAGCGGAAGTAGTCGAAGGCGTCGTCGCTCGCGCCGTCCAGCAGCAGCCAGGCAGCGCCCCACAGGTCCCAGCGGTAGGCGCGGTTGTAGCGGGCCTCGAAGTGACGGGCGAAGTCCAGCACCATGTCCGGGTCGAACTGGAGGAGCCGGTCCACCAGCAGGTCGGCCTGCTCCTCGGGGTCGCCCTCGGCGGCCTCGCGGGTGGCGTCGATGAGCTCCCAGAACTCCGTCTCGTCCATCACGCCACCAGCATCGGGCCTCCACCCCCGCCCCGCACGCGGAACGGTGTGGGAACCGGCGGGAGAACGGTGAAGGGGTACGGCAGCACGCCGTACCGCTTCACCGGACCCTCAGGAGGTCACAGCCCGTACTTCTCGCGGGCTTCCTTCACCGACGTCGCCTTGACCCCGCCGCGCCTGGCGAGCTGGGCCAGGGCCGCGACCACGATCGACTCGGCGTCGACACCGAAGTGCCGGCGGGCCGCAGCGCGGGTGTCGGAGAGGCCGAAGCCGTCCGCGCCCAGCGAGGACCAGTCCTGGTCGACCCACTGCGCGATCTGGTCCGGGACCTGGCGCATGTAGTCGGAGACCGCGAGGACGGGGCCCTCGGCGCCCTGGAGCGCCCGGCGCACGAACGGCACCCGCTCCTCGCCGCGCAGCAGGGCCGCGTCGGCGTCCATCGCGTCCCGGCGCAACTCGGACCAGGAGGTCGCGGACCACACGTCGGCGGCCACGCCCCACTCCTCGGCCAGCATCCGCTGCGCGTCCAGCGCCCAGTGGATCGCCGTGCCCGAACCCAGCAGCTGGATGCGCGGGGCGTTCGCCGGGACGGTGACGCCCGCGGACTCGGCCGTGTTGAACCGGTACAGGCCCTTGACGATGCCCTCGTCGATGCCGGGGACAGCGGGCTTGGCCGGCTGCGGCATCGGCTCGTTGTAGACCGTCAGGTAGTAGAAGACGTCCCTGTCCTCGCCCGGCGCGGCCTCGCCGTACATCCGGCGCATACCCTCCTTGACGATCGCGGCGACCTCGTAGGCGAACGCCGGGTCGTACGTCAGCGCGGCCGGGTTGGTCGCGGCGATCACCGGGGAGTGGCCGTCGGCGTGCTGGAGGCCCTCGCCCGTCAGGGTCGTACGGCCGGCCGTCGCGCCGACGAGGAAGCCGCGGCCGAGCTGGTCGCCGAGCTGCCACATCTGGTCGGCCGTGCGCTGCCAGCCGAACATCGAGTAGAAGATGTAGAACGGGATCATCGCCTCGCCGTGCGTCGCGTACGCGGTGGACGCGGCGATGAAGTCGGCCATCGAACCGGCCTCGGTGATCCCCTCGTTGAGGATCTGGCCGTTCTTGGCCTCCTTGTAGTACATCAGCTGGTCGCGGTCGACCGGCTCGTACGTCTGGCCCTTGGGCGAGTAGATGCCGAGCGAGGGGAACAGCGACTCCATGCCGAAGGTGCGGGCCTCGTCGGGGACGATCGGCACCCAGCGCCTGCCGGTCTCCTTGTCGCGGACCAGGTCCTTGACCAGACGGACGAACGCCATGGTGGTGGCGACGTTCTGCGAGCCGGAGCCCTTGTCGAAGGAGGCGAACGCCTTCTCCGCCGGGGCGGGCAGCGGCGCGAGGGGGTGCACCCGGCGGGCCGGGGCCGGACCGCCGAGGGCGGCGCGGCGCTCCTGGAGGTAGCGGACCTCGGGGGAGTCGGCGCCCGGGTGGCCGTAGGGCACCTGTCCGTCGGCGAAGGCACTGTCGGAGATCGGCAGCTCCAGCAGGTCCCGCATCGCCTTGAACTCGTCCACCGAGAGCTTCTTCATCTGGTGGTTGGCGTTCTTGGAGGCGAAGCCCGGGCCGAGGGTGTGGCCCTTGACCGTCTGGGCCAGGATCACGGTCGGGGCGCCCTTGTGCTCGACGGCCGCCTTGTACGCGGCGAAGACCTTGCGGGCCTCGTGACCGCCGCGCGAGAGGTGGAAGCACTCGAGGATCTTGTCGTCGCTCAGCAGCTTCGCCATCTCCACCAGCGCCGGGTCGCCGCCGAAGAAGTCCTGGCGGATGTAGGCCGCGTCGCGCGTCTGGTAGGTCTGGATCTGGGCGTCCGGCACCTGGCGCAGCCGGCGGACCAGCGCGCCGGTGGTGTCGAGCTGGAACAGCTCGTCCCAGGCGGTGCCCCACAGCGTCTTGACCACGTTCCAGCCGGCGCCCCGGAACTGGGCCTCCAGCTCCTGCACGATCTTGAAGTTGGCGCGGACCGGGCCGTCCAGGCGCTGCAGGTTGCAGTTGATGACGAACGTGAGGTTGTCCAGCTCCTCACGCGCGGCGAGCGCGAGGGCCGCCGTCGACTCCGGCTCGTCCATCTCGCCGTCACCGAGGAACGCCCACACGTGGGACGCGGAGACGTCCTTGATGCCGCGGTTGGTCAGGTAGCGGTTGAACCGCGCCTGGTAGATCGCGGAGAGCGGGCCGAGGCCCATCGACACCGTCGGGAACTCCCACAGCCAGGGCAGCCGGCGCGGGTGGGGGTACGACGGCAGGCCGTTGCCGCCCGCCTCCTGGCGGAAGTTGTCCAGGTGCGCCTCGTTCAGCCGCCCGTCCAGGAAGGCGCGGGCGTAGATGCCGGGGGAGGCGTGGCCCTGGATGTAGAGCTGGTCACCGGAGCCGTCGGCGTCCGGGGACTCCTTGCCCTTGAAGAAGTGGTTGAAGCCGGTCTCGTACAGCCACGCGGCCGAGGCGAAGGTGGCGATGTGGCCGCCGACGCCGTGCTTGCTGCCGCGGGTGACCATCGCCGCCGCGTTCCACCGGTTCCACGCGGTGATCCGGGTCTCCATCGCCTCGTCACCGGGGACGCCCGGCTCGGCGGCGGTGGGGATGGAGTTGACGTAGTCCGTCTCCAGGAGCTTCGGCAGCGCGACACCGCCCGCCTCGGCACGCTCCAGCGTGCGCCGCATCAGGTACGCGGCGCGGTGCGGGCCCGCTTCCCTGGCCACGGCGTCCAGGGAGGCGCGCCACTCGGCGGTCTCCTCCGGGTCGCGGTCCGGGAGCTGGTCGAGCGCGCTCGGCTGGATGGCGTTGGGGTCGGTCATCTCGCCGCCTTCCTCAGTCGAAGGGGAAAGCCCTCATGGGTGAGGGTTCTGGGTTGCCCTTGGTCTTTGGCAGGACAGGGCGAGAACTCGGTAGAAGTCCGTCGGTGACAATAACTCCCTGATCGATGATCGATCAAAGGTTTGGGGGCGAAAACCAGGTCTGAACCCAAAAGTAGGCACCCGGTGTCTTTCGTACAGGCACGCCGTGCCTTGTTTTCGCAGGTGAGCGGAGTGCCGCTCAGTCGGTTCAGGGGCGGGGCGCGCAGCCCAGCACGTGGGCCTTCACCAGCTCGGCGATCCGGGGGTCGCGGCGCTGGAACGCCTGCACCAGCTCCTCGTGCTCCTCGGCGTACGACTGCTGGACGGTGCCGAGCCAGCGGATCGACAGGGCGGTGAAGACCTCGATGCCGAGCCCCTCCCACGTGTGCAGCAGCACCGAGTTGCCCGCGGCGCGGACGAGTTCGCGGTGGAAGCCGACGGTGTGGCGGACCTGGGCGGTGCCGTCTCCGGCCTGGTCGGCCTCGTAGAGGGCCGCCACGTGGGGCTCCAGGGCCTCGCAGCTCTCCGCCAGGGCCTCGGCCGCGAGCTCCGCCGCGATGGCCTCCAGGCCGGCTCGGACCGGGTAGCTCTCCTCCAGGTCGGCCGCGGTCAGGTTGCGGACGCGTACGCCCTTGTTGGGGGCCGACTCGATGAGGCGGAGGGATTCCAGTTCGCGGAGGGCCTCCCTGACCGGGGTCTGGCTGACCTCCAGCTCGGTGGCGATCCTCCGCTCCACGATGCGCTCGCCCGGCTGCCAGCGGCCGCTGACGATGCCCTCCACGATGTGCTCGCGGATCTGTTCGCGCAGCGAGTGGATTACGGGCGCGGTCATTCTGGGCTCCTTCGCGAGGCGGCTCTACGACGATACGGGGGCAGTCGCTTGCCCGTAGTGCGCATAGGGGTGCTTTTGCCCAGGTGAGACGAGGGGCACAGGGTGTTTTCGATCGGTCTCGCCAAAGGGGGGCGGGTTTGGGGCGGATGCGGCGCCGGAGTGGCCGCTCGCGCCCGCGCGGCGAGCCGCACCTCAGCACGGCCCCGCTCCCGGGGCCTGTTCCACCGGCCCGCGCCGAAACGGCGAAGCCCCCCTGTCCTCCGACAGGGGGGCTTCACAGGCCGTGGGGGTTACAGGCCGAGCTCCACCTCGAACTCGCCCGCCTCCAGGATCTGCTTGACCGTGGTCAGGTAGCGGGCCGCGTCGGCGCCGTCGACCAGACGGTGGTCGTAGGAGAGGGTCAGGTAGGTCATGTCGCGGACGGCGATGACCGTGCCCTCCTCCGTCTCCAGGACGGCCGGGCGCTTCACCGTGGCACCGATGCCGAGGATGGCGACCTGGTTCGGCGGCACGATGATCGTGTCGAACAGGGCGCCGCGCGAACCGGTGTTGGAGATGGTGAAGGTCGCACCGGACAGCTCGTCCGGGGTGATCTTGTTGGCGCGGACCTTGCCGGCCAGCTCCGCGGTCGCCTTGGCGATGCCCGCGAGGTTGAGGTCACCGGCGTGCTTGATGACCGGGGTCATCAGGCCCTTCTCGGAGTCCACCGCGATACCGACGTTCTCGGTGTCGAAGTAGGTGATGGTGCCCTCGGCCTCGTTGATGCGGGCGTTGATGACCGGGTGGGCCTTCAGCGCCTGCGCGGCGGCCTTGACGAAGAACGGCATCGGGGAGAGCTTGACGCCCTCACGGGCGGCGAAGCCGTCCTTGGCCTTGCCGCGCAGCTTCATCAGACGCGTGACGTCGACCTCGACGACCGAGGAGAGCTGGGCCTGCTCGGTCAGCGCCTTGACCATGTTGTCGCCGATGACCTTGCGGATGCGGGTCATCTTGACGGTCTGGCCACGCAGCGGGGAGACCTCCAGCGCCGGGGCCTTCTTCGCCGCGGCCGGAGCCTGCGCCGCGGCCGGAGCCGGGGCAGCGGCCTTCGCGGCCTCGGCGGCGGCGATGACGTCCTGCTTGCGGATGCGGCCACCGACACCGGTGCCCTTGACCGAGCCCAGGTCGACGCCGTTCTCGGCGGCGAGCTTGCGGACCAGCGGGGTCACGTAGGCGCCCTCGTCGGTCGCCTGGGTGGCGGTCGGCGCGCTCGGCGCGGTGGCCGGAGCCTGGGCGGGCGCGGGAGCCGGGGCGGACGGGGCCGGGTCGGGAGCCGGTGCGGTCTGCTGCTGCGGCGCCGGAGCCGAAGGGGCCTGCGGGGCCGGAGCCTGCGGGGCCGGTGCGGCGGGGGCAGCCGGAGCCGGAGCAGCCGGAGCCGGAGCGGCCGGGGCCTCGGCGGCGGGCGCCTTCGGGGCCTCGGGGGCGGCGGCCGGGGCGGCACCCGCGGCACCGATGACGGCCAGCTTGGCGCCGACCTCGGCGGTCTCGTCCTCGCCGACCACGATCTCCAGCAGGGTGCCCGAGGTGGGCGCCGGGATCTCGGTGTCGACCTTGTCCGTGGAGACCTCGAGCAGCGGCTCGTCGGCCTCGACGGAGTCGCCGACCGACTTCAGCCAGCGGGTGACGGTGCCCTCGGTGACCGACTCGCCCAGCGCCGGCAGGACCACGTCGGTGCCCTCGGCGGAACCGCCGCCGGAGGTCGCCTCGGCGGTCGGCGCCGGGGCGGGCGCCGCCTGCTCGGTGGACGGGGCGGACTGCGGGGCCTCTTCGGCGGCCGGAGCCTCGGCGGGGGCCTCGGCGGCGGCCGGGGCAGGGGCCTCGGCGGGGGCGCCGGAGCCGTCGTCGATCAGGGCCAGCTCGGCGCCGACCTCGACGGTCTCGTCCTCGGCGACCTTGATGGAGGCCAGCACACCCGCGACGGGGGCCGGGATCTCGGTGTCGACCTTGTCGGTGGAGACCTCGAGCAGCGGCTCGTCGGCCTCGACGCGCTCGCCCTCGGCCTTCAGCCAGCGGGTGACAGTGCCCTCGGTGACGCTCTCGCCGAGCGCCGGAAGGGTTACGGAAACCGCCATGGTTTCTGTTGCTCCTTAGGAATTGCGGAAGTCTGTGTCGTCGCGCCCGGGGGCCGAAGGCTCAGTCGTGGGCGTGCAGCGGCTTTCCGGCCAGCGCCAGGTGCGCCTCGCCGAGCGCCTCGTTCTGCGTCGGGTGGGCGTGGATGAGCTGGGCCACCTCGGCGGGCAGCGCCTCCCAGTTGTAGATGAGCTGGGCCTCGCCGACCTGCTCACCCATACGGTCACCCACCATGTGGACACCGACCACGGCACCGTCCTTGACCTGGACGAGCTTGATCTCGCCCGCGGTCTTGAGGATCTTGCTCTTGCCGTTGCCCGCGAGGCTGTACTTCAGGGCGACGACCTTGTCCGCGCCGTAGATCTCCTTGGCCTTGGCCTCGGTGATGCCGACGGAGGCGACCTCCGGGTGGCAGTACGTCACACGCGGGACGCCGTCGTAGTCGATCGGGACGGTCTTGAGACCGGCCAGCCGCTCGGCGACCAGGATGCCTTCGGCGAAGCCGACGTGGGCGAGCTGCAGGGTCGGGACGAGGTCACCGACGGCCGAGATGGTCGGCACGTTGGTGCGCATGTACTCGTCGACCAGGACGTAGCCGCGGTCGATGTTGACGCCCTGCTCCTCGTACCCGAGGTTCTGCGAGACCGGGCCGCGGCCGACGGCGACGAGGAGGACCTCGGCCTCGAACTCCTTGCCGTCGGCGAGGGTGACCTTGACACCGTCCTGGGTGTACTCGGCCTTCTCGAAGAAGGTGCCCAGGTTGAACTTGATGCCGCGCTTGCGGAACGCGCGCTCCAGGAGCTTGGAGGAGTTCTCGTCCTCGACCGGCACGAGGTGCTTCAGGCCCTCGATGACGGTGACGTCGGCCCCGAAGGACTTCCACGCCGACGCGAACTCGACGCCGATGACACCGCCGCCGAGGATGATCGCGGACTTGGGCACGCGGTCCAGGACGAGGGCGTGGTCGGAGGAGATGATCCGGTTGCCGTCGATCTCCAGGCCCGGCAGCGACTTCGGCACCGAGCCGGTCGCCAGCAGGACGTGGCGGCCCTCGACGCGCTGCCCGCCCACGTCCACCGACGTGGGGGAGGACAGCCGGCCCTCACCCTCGATGTACGTCACCTTGCGGGAGGCGATCAGGCCCTGGAGGCCCTTGTAGAGGCCCGAGATCACGTCGTCCTTGTACTTCTGGACGGCGGGGACGTCGATGCCCTCGAAGGTCGCCTTGACGCCGAACTGCTCGCTCTCGCGGGCCTGGTCGGCGATCTCGCCCGCGTGCAGCAGGGCCTTGGTGGGGATGCACCCCTTGTGCAGACAGGTGCCGCCGACCTTGTCCTTCTCGATCAGGGCGACGTCCAGGCCAAGCTGCGCTCCGCGCAGGGCCGCGGCGTAACCACCGCTGCCACCGCCGAGGATCACTAGGTCGAAAACGGTGCTGGCGTCGTTCGCCACGTCACGTCCTCCATGCATGTGCGCCTGTGCCGGTCTCCGATGACCGGCAGGCGGCTGGTGTCCGGCCGCTCAATGCTTCGGCCCTGTGGTGGGGGCCCTGTCCTGCCGGGCTCCATCTTTGCACCTGTCGGGGGTGCGACGGACGCCGGGCCGGGGTGTGAGACGTCCCACGTCCGCTCCGGACGTCTCACGCCGGGGGCGCGGACCGGTCGGTCCGCGCCCCCGGTGCCCTTCGCGGGGTCAGCCGAGCTCGCCGTCGGCGGCCTGCTCGGCCAGCCTGACCAGGGTGCGCACGGCGGTGCCGGTGCCGCCCTTGGGCGTGTAGCCGAAGGGGCCGCCCTCGTTGTAGGCCGGGCCCGCGATGTCCAGGTGGGCCCAGGTGATGCCCTCGCCCACGAACTCGCGCAGGAACAGGCCGGCGACCAGGCCGCCACCCATCCGCTCGCCCATGTTGGCGATGTCGGCGACGGGGGAGTCCATGCCCTTGCGCAGGTGCTCCGGGAGCGGCATCTGCCAGGCCGGCTCGCCGGACTCCTCGGCCACCTCGTGCAGCGTGGTGCGGAAGGCGTCGTCGTTGGCCATGATCCCGAAGGTGCGGTTGCCCAGTGCCAGCACCATCGCGCCGGTCAGCGTGGCCACGTCCACGATCGCGTCCGGCTCCTCGGCCGAGGCCGCCCACAGCGCGTCGGCCAGCACCAGGCGGCCCTCGGCGTCGGTGTTGAGCACCTCGACGGTCTTGCCGCTGTACATGCGCAGCACGTCACCGGGGCGGGTGGCCGAGCCCGACGGCATGTTCTCGGCGAGCGCCAGCCAGCCGGTCACGTCGACCTTGAGGCCGAGGCGGGCCGCCGCGACGACGGCGGCGAACACGGCGGCGGCACCGGCCATGTCGCACTTCATCGTCTCGTTGTGCCCGGCGGGCTTCAGCGAGATGCCGCCCGAGTCGTAGGTGATGCCCTTGCCCACGAAGGCGAGGTGCTTCTCCGCCTCCGGGTGCTTGTACGCCAGCTTCACCAGGCGCGGGGTGGCCGCCGAGCCGCCGCCGACACCGAGGATGCCGCCGTAGCCGCCGTCCTTGAGGGCCTGCTCGTCCAGCACCTCGACGGTGAGGCCGTGCTCGTCGGCCGCGGCCTGCGCGACGGCGGCGAACGCCTCGGGGTCCAGGTCGTTCGGCGGGGTGTTGACGAGGTCGCGGGCGCGGTTCAGCTCCTCGCCGACCGCCCTCGCGCGGTCGACGGCCGCCCGGTGTCCGGCCGCGTCCTCGTCGCCGGCGAGCAGCACGGCCTCGCCGAGCGGGCCGCTGGCGTCCTTCGCCTCGCCGTCCTTCGGGCTCTCCTTGTACGCGTCGAAGGCGTACGCGCCGAGCAGCACGCCCTCGGCGATCGCGGCCAGCGCGCCCGGGCCGTCGACGGGGAGAGCGAAGGACGCCTTCTTGGTGCCGGAGAGGCCACGGGCGGCCACACCGGCGGCCCGGCGCAGCGTCTCGGTGTCGTACCCGGCGTCCGCCTCGGGCTCGGCGCCCAGGCCCACCGCCACCACGAGGGGGGTGTCGAGACCGGCGGGGGCGGGCAGCTTGGTCAGCTCGCCCTCGGCGCCGGAGGCACCGAGGGTCTTGAGGACGCCGGCCAGCCCGCCGTCGTACGCCTGGTCCACGGCCTCGGCGCCGGGCGCCACGACGGGGCCCGTGCCGGCCTTGGCGACACCGATCACGATCGCGTCGGCCCGCGGGCCCGGCGCCGCGGCTGGCTTGAGAGTCAGAGCAGTCACGGTGGTGAAATCTCGCTTCCGAATGTGAGGTTTGCTGGGGCCGTTTGCGCAAGCCGGTCGTCCGTGAGGGGCGACCGCCGCAAGGGGTGGGTCGACTCCCTGTCGGCGAACACCCGGCATGAGACTACGCGCGTACGTGCGTTCGCTCACGGCCGAGGACCACCCTGCCGTCCGCGCTTCGGGCGACCCTGCCGGCCAGATGGGGCAACTCGCCTCAGGAACCGCAGAGTTGCCGCTCTCATCCGCCCGGCGGACCGGTGCCTCCCACACACAGCACGAACAGCGCGGCCGTGGCCGCCGTCTCCGCGAGGGCGCCGAACACGTCCCCGGTGACCCCGCCGAAGCGGGTGAGGCACCGGCGCAGCAGTAGTTCGGCCGGAACCATGCAGAGCGGCACGGCCGCCGCCGCGCGCACCCCCTCCCACGGCCCGAGCAGCGCCCCGCCCACCCCGGCCGCCAGCGTCACCGCCGCCCCCACCGCCACCGCCCCCGGTACCGGCACCACTCCGGCCACCGCCGCGCCCAGCCCCTCGGGCCGGGCGGCCGGCACCCCGGCGCGCGCGGCCAGCGTGAGCGCCAGCCGGGCCGCGACCCCGGAGACGACGGCCCCGAGCGCACCCCGCGCCCACGAGTCGCCGTACAGCCCGGCGAGCGCGGCGACCTGAGCGAGCAGCGTCAGCACCAGGGTGAGCACACCGAACGGCCCGATGTCGGACCGCTTCATGACGGCGAGCGCCTCCCCGGCGGGCTTGCCGCTGCCCAGCCCGTCGGCGGTGTCCGCGAGCCCGTCCAGGTGCAGCCCCCGGGTGAGCGCGGCCGGCACGGCGACGGAGGCGACGGCCGCGAGCAGCGGGCCGGTGCCCAGCAGCAGGAACGACAGCCCGAGCGCGGCGGACGCGAGGCCGGCGGCCAGTCCGGTCAGCGGCGCGCACAGCATGCCCGCCCGCGCGGCCGTCCGGTCCCAGTGGTGCACCCGGACCGGGATCACGGTGAGGGTGCCGAAGGCGAAGCGGGGTCCGTCCAGCGGGCCGGGCGGCGGGGTCTCGGGCATCGGCGCAGGCTACCTGGGCTGTCGCCGGGCCCGGCCGGCGGGCCGGGGATAAAGTGCGCACATGGGGCACTGGTGGGAGCGGAACATCCTGGAACCGGGCAAGCTTCCGCTGCTGCTGGCCCTCTTCTCCTTCGTGGTCACCTTCGTCGTGACCCGGATCATCGTCCGGCTGATCCGCGCCGGGAAGGGCCCGTTCGGCAACGTCCAGGCGGGCGGGCTGCACATCCATCACGTGGTGCCCGGTGTGGTGCTGACCGTCGTCGGTGGTTTCGGCGCCGTCGCAAGTGACCGGCACGGCGCGGGCGGTGCGATCGCCGCAGTGGTCTTCGGCATCGGCGCCGGTCTGGTGCTGGACGAGTTCGCGCTGATCCTGCACCTGGACGACGTGTACTGGAGCGCGGAGGGCCGCAAGAGCGTCGAGGTCGTGGTCGTCACCGCCGCGATGGTCGGGCTGCTGCTCGCGGGCTTCTCGCCGTTCGGCGTCAACGACCTCTCGCACGACGAGTTGCAGGACCGGGGCGAGGTCATCGCGTTCGTCGTCGCCAACTTCCTGATCTCGCTGGTCGCGTTGAGCAAGGGCAAGACCCGTACCGCCGTGTTCGGCGCGATCGTGCCCCTGCTGGCCGTCGCGGGCGCCGTCCGGCTGGCCCGCCCCGCCTCGTTCTGGGCGCGGCGCTTCTACGGCCGGCGTCCACGAGCGCGTGCCCGGTCCCTGCTGCGGGCCTACCGGCACGACCGGCGCTGGGCGGGGCCCCAGCGGGTCGTTCAGGACTGGATCGGCGGCAAGCCCGACCCGTCACCGGCCCGGCTGCCCAGCGGCGACTGAAGCCCCACCAGGCACAGGGGGCCCACGACGAGCAGCGCCGCCAGATGCTCCTTGCCGGCCAGGTTGTCCTTGAGCAGCACCTCGATCACCATCGCGGCCGGTACCGCCACCGCCGTCACGCGGGCGTGGTGCCGTACCGCGACGTACACCGCGAGCCCGACCACGGCGGCCGAGGGGCCGGTGTCCACCACCAGCGCGTCCGAGGCGGGCAGGCCGAAGGGGGCGTGCGGGCCGAGGGCGACGCCGACACGGGCGTACAGGGTCCCCGCGAGCGTCGCGGTGTAGGCGATGAGCAGGGTGCGGCGGCGGCCCAGGCAGAGTTCCGCGACGCCGAACACGCAGAGCACCTGCGCCAGCGCGCCCCACACCGGGAGGTCCAGGGCGGGCACGAACAGGGAGAGCGGGGTGCGCAGCAGGGCCAGCCACAGCGGGTCGGCGGCCCGTACGGCGCCGGCCGCCTCCACCAGGGCGAAGCCCCAGGGCTGGTTCTGCGCGAACTGGAGCAGCGCGGTCAGGCCCACCGCGCCGAACGTGAGCGGCGCCCCGAGCAGCGGGCCGCGCGCGAGCAGCACCGCCCGCAGGGCCGCGTACAGCGGGCCCCACTCGGCGCGCGCCCACGCTCTCACCGGTGGGTCTCCAGATGTCTGCGGTGCAGCCACTTCGGCAGGCCCGGCGCTTCCAGGAACCCCTCCGCGCGGGCCGCCGCCAGGGCGATGCGCGGCAGGTCCGCGCTCTTCTCGAAGAGCAGGAAGCGCGGCTCCCAGATCGGCCGGTACTTGGCGTTGGCCCGGTACAGCGACTCGATCTGCCACCAGCGGGAGAAGAAGCTCAGCAGCGAGCGCCACAGCCGCAGCACCGGCCCGGCGCCGAGGCGGGCGCCGCGCTCGAACACCGAGCGGAACACGGCGAAGTTCAGCGAGACCTGGCTGATGCCGAGCTCCCGCGACCTGCGCAGGAGGTCGATCACCATGAACTCCATCAGCCCGTTGTCGCTGTCCCGGTCACGGCGCATCAGGTCCAGCGAGAGCCCGCCGGGGCCCCACGGCACGAACGACAGCAGGGCGCGCAGCCGGCCCTCGGCGTCGGTGCACTCCAGCATCACGCACCGGCCGTCCCCGGGGTCCGCGAGCCGGCCCAGCGCCATGCTGAAGCCGCGTTCGGTGGCGCCGTCCCGCCAGTCGTCGGCCCGCTCCACGAGACGGGCCATCTCGGCCGCCGGGATGTCCTCGTGCCGCCGCATCCGCACCTCGTACCCGGCCCGCCGCACCCGGTTGTACGCCTGCCGCACGGTGCGCATCGCGCGGCCCTCCAGAGTGAACTCGGCGACCTCCACGACGGCTTCGTCACCGAGTTCGAGCGCGTCCATGCCGTGCCGGGCGTAGACGGTCCCGGCCTCCTCGCTCGCTCCCATCACCGCGGGAATCCAGCCGTGGGCGCGTGCCTCGGTGAGCCAGGGCACGATCGCGCCGGGCCATGCCTCGGGGTCGCCCAGCGGGTCTCCGGAGGCCAGGCTGACCCCGCCCACCACCCGGTAGGCGACGGCCGCCTTGCCGGTCGGGGACCACAGCACGCTCTTCTCGCGGCGCAGCGCGAAGTAGCCGAGGGAGTCCCGTTCGCCGTGCTTGTCCAGCAGTTCCCGCAACCGCTTCTCGTCGTCCTCGGTGAGCGGGTCGACGGCGCGGCGGGAGCGGAACGCGGCGTACAGGACCGCGAGGAGGAGGGCGGTGCTGAGCACGTTGACGGTGACATCGGCCCAGCCCGGCGGATCGATACCGGGGAAGCCGGACTCCTCGGTGGCCACCGACACCAGCCGCAGCGTGCCGTACTGCCAGCGCTCCAGGAAGGTCGAACGGGCCGCGTCCGGGGCCCGGTTGGTGGCCGTCACCAGCAGCGCGGCGAGCAGCGAGGCGGCCGTACCGCCACCCAGGGCCACGGACGCGGCGAGGCGGGGGTTGGCCCGGTCGCCCTTGGCGTAGAACTCCCGGCGGCCGAGCAGCAGGACGGCGACGAAGGCGGCCGTCAGCGCCAGCGAGACCCAGTTCTGCGGGGAGCGGCGGATCTCCGGGAAGGCCATGGCGACCGCGAACAGCGCCAGGAACGCCCCGCTGAGCACCAGGTTCAGGATCCACGCGGCCCGCTTGCGCCGCCGCATGGTGATGGCCAGGAACGCGGTGAACACGCCCGAGGCGAAGCCGGCCGTCAGCAGGTACGGCGTGAACAGGTTCTCCTGGTTGTGGCGTCGCACGTCCTGGCCCAGCGAGACCCACACCGCGCTGAGGAAGTTGACGAACGCGACGGCCCGCAGGTACCAGACGGCGCCGGTGGCGGCCCGGCGGGACGACACCCCGCCCGGCCGCCGCCCCGGCCGCCCGGTCCACTGGTCAGGTTCCGTCCGCCGGTCCGGTTCGCTCGACCGTTCGGCAACTCGGGCATCTCCCATGAACGGTGATCATATGTCCGCATTTGACGTAAATCGCGTTCATCGGGGCCGAGGGGCGCGGCTGGGCTGGCGCTGTGACCGGAAAGGTTTGCCGGACGCCGCGAGCCGGTGAACCTTCCCGGTCACAGCACTAGACGGTCTCCTCCGCCTCCTGGGGCTCCGCGGCCTTCTCCGCCTCCGGGCGCTCCGGAAGCTCGGCGGCCAGGGCCGCGGCCGAGCGGACCAGGGGGAGGGCGAGCAGGGCGCCCGCGCCCTCGCCCACCCGTACGCCCTGGGTGACCAGCGGCTCCATCGCCATGCGGTCCAGCGCCTTGGCCTGCCCCGGCTCACCGCTGTCGTGTCCCGCGAGCCACCAGTCCGGCGCCCGGAACGCCACCCGCTGGCCCACCAGCGCGCAGGCCGCGGCCACCACGCCGTCCAGGATCACCGGCAGCTTGCGCACCGCGCACTGGAGCAGGAACCCGGTCATCGCCGTCAGGTCGGCGCCTCCCACCGTCGCCAGCAGTGCGAGCTGGTCGCCGAGGACCGGACGCGCCCTGCGCAGCGCGTCCCGTACCGCCGCGCACTTGCGCATCCAGGCCAGGTCGTCGATGGCCTCGCCGCCGCGCCCGGTCACCACCGAGGCGTCCGTCCCGCACAGCGCGGCCACCAGCACCGCCGCCGCCGTCGTGCCGCCGACGCTCACGTCGCCGAGGACCACCAGGTCCGTGCCGGAGTCGGCCTCCTCGTCGGCCACGGCCATGCCCGCCCGGAACGCCGCCTCGGCCTCCTCGGCGGTCAGCGCGTCCTCCACGTCGATCCGGCCGCTGCCGCGCCGCACCCGGTGCCGGGTCACCTCGGCGGGAAAGGCGTCCGGTTCGCAGTCCAGCGCCAGGTCGACCACTCGTACCGGCACGTCCAGGCGGCGGGCCAGCACCGCGGCCGGGCTCGCGCCCTCCAGCACCGCCCGGACCAGGCCGGCCGCGCCGCCCCCGGGGCGGCGGGAGACGTCGAGGGCGGCGACGCCGTGGTCACCGGCGAACAGGATCAGCTTGGGCCGTTCGACGGGCCGTACCGGTACCGCGCCCTGCGCGGCCGCCAGCCACTCGCCCAGCTCGTCCAGCCGGCCCAGCGCGCCGGACGGTACGGCCAGGCGCTCCCGCCGCGCCTCGGCGTCCCGGCGCACGCCGCCGTCCGGGCGCTCGATCAGATCGGTGAAGTCGTCGAGTTGAAGGCTGTCCATTCGCGGAACAGTACCGCCCGCGCGCGCGACGCCCCGCGCCACACCGCCACCACGCCCGGCGTACGTCATTGCACCCAAGATCGGCATCCCCTACGTTCCGGTTTACCGCGAAATGCCCTACAGGAGCCGCCATGCCGTCCTCGCCCTCCGCCCCGCAGGTCAGTGGCCGGTTCCCCGGCCCGCGCCGCGAGGACTGTCCCTGGTGCGGCTCGGTCCGTCTGCGCACCCGGCTGCGCGGGCCCCGCGCCCTGGCCCTGGACGAGTGCGAGGCGTGCGCCCACGCCTTCCAGAACCCCCGGTCCCCGGCCGACGCCCCCTCGCCGGCCGCCCGCTCCCACCGCGCCACCGCCCGGGCCCTCGCCGCATGGCTGGCCGAGCCCGAGAGCTGGCTCGACGTCGGCACCGGGCACGGTCACTTCCCCGAGGCCGCGCGGGAGTTCTTCCCGTACACCAGCTTCGACGGGCTCGATCCCACCGCACGGGTCGAACGGGCGCTCGCCGAGGGCCGGGTCGAGGAGGCCCACCGGGGGCTGCTCGCCACGCCCGGCGTCACCGACCGGCTGCGCGCCCGCTACGACGTGGTCAGCATGCTCCACCACCTGGCCCACGTCCCCGACCCCCGCGCCGAACTGCGGGCCGCGCTGACCGTGCTCCGCCCCGGCGGCCACCTCGTCGTCGAGGCCGCGGCCCCCGACAGCGCCTACGCCACCCTCCTGGGCTCCCACTGGCTTCCGCACCGGCACGCCCACCTGCTCCCGCTGCCCAACCTGGAGGCCGAACTGCACGCCCTGGACTGCGCGGTCACCACCACGGCCCGCGTCCACCAGCCCCAGGACCTCGCCACGACCCTCCCCCGCCCCCTGCGCGCCCCCCTGGCGGCGGCCACCGCCCTGGACCGCCTTCTGGCCCCCCTGACCCGCCGGACCCGCTTCGCCAGCACCTACCGGGTCGTGGCCCGCAAACCGGGCCGGAGGCCCTAACCCCGCAGCACCAGCGCCTGCCCCGCCACCACCAGCACGACGTGCTCGCACTCCGCGGCGAACGCCGCGTTCAGGCGACCCAGTTCGTCGCGGTAGCGGCGGCCCGACGGAGTGGCGGGGACGATGCCGGAGCCGACCTCGTTGGAGACGGCGACCACCGTGCGCCGGGTCTCGCGCACCGCCCGGGTCAGTTCGTGGACCCGGTCGCGCAGCGCCTTCTCCCCGCCGTCGGCCCACTGCGCGTCGTCCCAGGCGCCGACCGCGTCCATCACGTCGGTGAGCCAGAGGGAGAGGCAGTCGATGAGCAGGGGCGGGCCGTCCTCCGCGAGGAGCGGGACCAGATCCGTCGTCTCCGCCGTACGCCAGGAGCCGGGACGGCGTTCGCGGTGCGCGGCGACCCGGTCCGCCCATTCGCGGTCCCCGGCGCGGGTGCCGCCGGTCGCCGCGTAGACCACGTCCGGGAAGGACCCCAGCCGCCGTTCCGCCTCCACCGACTTGCCCGAACGGGCGCCGCCCAGCACCAGCGTCCGGCGCGGCACGTCCGGCACCTCGTCGTACGCGCCCACCGTCAGCGTCACCCCGTCCGGCACCGCCCGCGCCCCCGCCGCCGCCAGCCGCCGGGGCAGTTCCGCCGCCTGCGGCACGTCGTGGTCCAGGTGGACCGCGACGACGTCGGTCGCCGGACCCACCCCGCCCGCCGCTCGCAGCCGGGCCAGCGCGTCCGGGCGCCCCACGATGTCGGCCAGCACCATGTGGTACGGCTCCGCCACCGCTTCGAGGCCCGCCGGGGACCCGCCCGGCGGCAGGTACAGCAGCTTCAGCCCGTCCGGCCCGGTGACCTCGTACCCGGTGCCGCCCGCGTCCATCGCCAGCGCCCGGACCCGGTGCCCCGTCAGCAGGGTCAGGTCGCGGCCGTCCGGCACCCGGACCGGCTGCGGCAGCCCGGCGGGGACCTCCACGGCGGGCCCCTCGTGCGGGTGGGAGAGGAGCACCTGGCGGACCCGGCCCAGCGAGTGCCCGGCGCGGGCGGCGGCGAAGGCGGCGCCCGGCGTCAGGTCCAGCAGCAGCGCCCCGTCCACCAGCAGCGCGGTGGCCGCCCGCGAGTCCGGGCCGAGCGCGCTCGCGCACACGGCGCAGGGGCAGTCGGGGCGGGGCAGCCCCGAGGGGGCACCGGTGCCGAGCAGAGTGACGTCCACGGAACCGATTTTCACCTGTCCCGGCCGGCGCCGCGCACCGGGTCACCTGAGCGGACGATGATCCACGATGGGCTGTGGGCGCCCTCGCCGACCGCATACGCTGCCCGCAGGAGTCGGATCGAAGGAGGCCCGCATGACAGCTTGGACGTGGCGGTTCGAGAAGGCCGACGGGACGGAGGTCCCGCCCGCCGTGGAGCCCGAGGAGTTCACCACGCAGGGCGACGCCGAGTCCTGGGTCGGCGAGAACTGGAAGGCGCTGCTGGAGGGCGGCGCGGAACAGGTGCGCCTCTTCGAGGAGGGCACCGAGATCTACGGGCCGATGAGCCTCGACGCCGAAGGGGTGTAGGGCAGGGCCGGACCGGCGGGGGTGGGGGCTTCCCGCTCCCGTCACCGGTGTCCTCACTGCTCCCCGAGCGTCACCTCGGCCGTGTGCCGGGAGCCCGAGCGCTGGTAGGTGACCGTGACCTTCTCGCCGGGCTTCCTCGCCGCCAGCGCTTCGGCGAGTTCCGTGGTGGAGCCGACCGCGGTGTCATCCAGCCGGATGATCACGTCACCCGCCTCGAGTCCCGCCTTCGCGGCCGGCCCGCCCCGCTTCACGGTGACCACCGCCGCACCGGCGGGCCGGTAGCCGCCGTCCACCACCGTGCGGACCGTGACACCCAGCGCGGCCCGGCCCGAGTCGGTGACCTTGCCGGTGGCGATGATCTGCCCGGCGACCGTGCGCACCATGGACGCCGGGATGGCGAAGCCGATGCCCGGCGCCGCCCCGCCCTGCATGCCGGGGTCGGCCGCGCCGAGCGTCGGGATGCCGATGACCTGGCCGTCCAGGTTCACCAGGGCGCCGCCGCTGTTGCCCGGGTTGATCGCGGCCGAGGTCTGCACCATGTTGGGGATCGTGGCACCCGTACCGCCGTCGTCGCCTGGCTCGCTGACGGTGCGTCCGGTGGCCGAGACGATGCCCTGGGTCACGCTGGAGGACAGCCCCAGCGGGGAGCCCATGGCCAGCACGATCTGGCCGACCGCCACCTTGTCCGAGCTGCCGAACACCGCCGGGCGCAGACCCGCCGGGACCTTGTCCAGCTTGATCACCGCGAGGTCCTGCTCGGGGTAGGAGTACACCAGACTCGCCGCCAGCGGTTCCTCGCTGCGGGCCGTGGTCACCCGGAAGGTCTTCTCCGAGCCCACCACGTGCGCGTTGGTGACGAGGTGGCCCTTGTCGTCGTAGACCACGCCCGAACCGAGGGACTGCCCCGCCTGGATCTGCACGACCGAGGGCAGGACGTCCTTGATGACCTTCTGGTACTGGTCCTGGAGGTCGTCCGCCGCCATCGGCAGCGCCGCCTGCGCGGTCGGCGGCCCGCCCTTCCGGGCCGGGTCCGCCGGGTCCGAGCAGCCGCCCACGAGCACGGCGGCGCACACCAGCACGACGGCCACGGCGCCCCTGCGCCCGGCCCGGATACGGGAAGCGTCCATGGACGAGTCTCCCCACGAGCCCCGCGGCACGGCCCGCCGAGTACACCCGAACGAGAGGACCCGGGGCCTCTCTTCCGGATCGTGCCGGGCTCGCGGTCCACAGCACCGGACCCCGCTCCCCGAACCGGCCCGATCCGGACGAAAGTCCCTAGCCCCGCACCCCGCACAGGTGCAGCAGTTCCGCGATCCCCCGGTAGGGGTCCGTGCGGCACGCGCGTTCCTCGACGGCGAGGAGGGCCTCCAGGTCGTCGGGGGAGACCGGGGCGGACGGGACGCGGCCGGCGAAGACCTGGACGCCGTACCAGGCGTGCAGCGGGGCGGCGATGCCGTGCAGGGTGGCCGTCAGGGCGGCGAGGCGGTCGGCGCGGCCCCCGGGAGCGGGGGCCGGACCGGTGGCACTGCCGGCCTCGGTGCGCGAGCGGGGGAGCAGGGCTGCGCCGTCCAGCGCGGCCAGCGCCCCGGCCCAGTCGCCGGCGAGGCCGGGCCCCGCGGCGAGGGCGTCGCCGTTGCGCACCAGCAGGGACAGCAGTCCGCCGGGCGCCAGCATCCGGGCCAGCCCGGCCACCAGCGCGTCGGGCTCCTCGACGTGCATCAGCACCCCGTGGCACAGCACCACGTCGAAACTGCCCGGCAGGAAGTGCACCCCGGTGTCCCGGCCCTCGCCCTGCACCAGCCGGACCCGCTCGCGGATGCCGTCCGGCTCACCGGTCAGCGCCGCACGCGCGGCCGCGACCAGTTCCGGGTCGCGCTCGACTCCGGTGACCCGGTGGCCGAGCCGGGCCAGCCGCAGCGCCTGAGCGCCCCGGCCCATACCGACGTCGAGGACCCGCAGCCGCCGCCCGACGGCGAAGGCGCGGGCGAGCTGCTCGTCCAGTTGCCGGGCGACCAGGTGCTGCCGGACCAGCTCGCCCGGCGTGCGCGGCCCCGCCGGGGCCGCCGTGCCGGGAGCGGCCTCTGCGCTCAGGGCCGCTCTCCGCGCTTGACCTGAGGCTTGGGCAGCCGCAGCCGGCGCATCTGGAGCGAGCGCATCAGGCCGTACATGACCGCGCCCCGACGGTTCGTGTCCGGGAACTTCTCGGCGAGCCGCTTGCGCAGCCGGTAGCCGCTGAAGGCGGAGTCGACGAGGATCAGCACGATCACGATCAGCCACAGCAGCAGCGCGATGCTCTGGATCGAGGGCACCCGCACCACGCTGAGGATCAGGATCACGACGGCCAGCGGCAGGAAGAACTCCGCCACGTTGATCCGCGAGTCGACCCAGTCACGGGCGAACTTGCGCACCGGCCCCTTGTCCCGGGCGGGCAGGTACCGCTCGTCGCCCCCGGCGAGCGCGCGGCGCTGCCGGTCCAGGGCCTGACGGCGGTCCTCGCGCTGCCGCTTGGCGGCGTCCTTGCGGGACACGGGCGTACTGGCGACACTGCGGCGCTGGGTCTGGGCCTCACTGCGCTTCGGCGTGGGCCGACCCTTGGGGGCCTGCGGGTCGCGGGGCTGCATGGAGCCGGTCACCTGCGCCTTGTCGGCGGGTGCCTTCTCTTCCTTCGCACGGCTACGGAACACAAAACCCAAGGGTACGGGCATCACCGGTATGGACCCCAGTCCCGACGGGAACGATCCGGCAACGCCGGACGTCTATCGGGGTACAGAGGGGACGTCCTGGACGCTTCCCGGGCGAGTCGCACACCCGGCGCGGCGTCATCCCGGGGACCACCTACTCCTCACGCCGGAGTGGCCGGGCCGGGGCTCGTCCTTGGGGAGGAGCGCATCGCCGCCCGAACGGTGCGGTAATGGTGGCAGGGCCCGTACTGTGGGTTCTGTCGCAGGATCGGTGAGCTGGAGTCCGTCAGAAGGGGGCGCGCGAAGCCCATGAGCGGTGTCATGAAGCGTATGGGAATGATCTTCCGCGCGAAGGCGAACAAGGCCCTTGACCGGGCCGAGGACCCGCGCGAGACCCTTGACTACTCGTACCAGAAGCAGCTGGAGCTGCTCCAGAAGGTGCGGCGCGGTGTCGCCGACGTGGCGACCTCCCGCAAGCGCCTGGAGCTCCAGCTCAACCAGCTGCAGCAGCAGTCCGGGAAGCTGGAGGACCAGGGCCGCAAGGCGCTGGCGCTCGGCCGGGAGGACCTCGCCCGCGAGGCGCTGTCCCGCCGCTCCGCCCTACAGCAGCAGGTCACGGACCTGGAGACGCAGCACGCCACCCTCCAGGGCGAGGAGGAGAAGCTGACCCTCGCGGCCCAGCGCCTCCAGGCCAAGGTGGACGCCTTCCGTACGAAGAAGGAGACCATCAAGGCCACCTACACCGCCGCCCAGGCGCAGACCCGCATCGGGGAGGCGTTCTCCGGCATCTCCGAGGAGATGGGCGACGTGGGCATGGCGATCCAGCGGGCCGAGGACAAGACGGCCCAGCTCCAGGCGCGGGCCGGCGCGATCGACGAACTGCTCGCCTCCGGCGCGCTGGACGACCAGTCCGGCACGGCCAAGGACGACATCCAGGCCGAGCTGGACCGCCTCTCCGGCGGTTCGGACGTGGAGCTGGAACTCCAGCGCATGAAGGCCGAGCTGGCCGGGGGCCCCTCCTCCCAGCAGCAGGCCATCGAGGGCGGTACGGGCGGTCAGCAGGCTCCGCAGCAGCCGCAGGACACCCCCCGCTTCGACAAGCAGTAGTCCGCCGCCGGGACCCGGGCCGAGGAGGCCGCAGTGATCGTACGGATCATGGGTGAGGGCCAGCTGAGGCTGGACGACTCCCGCTTCCCTGAGCTGAACGAGCTGGACGACGAACTGCTCGCCGAGGTCGAGGGCGGTGACGAGGAGGGCTTCCGGCGCACCCTGCACGCCCTGCTGGAAGCCGTCCGCAAGCGGGGCACCCCGCTCCCGGACGACTCCCTGGAGCCCTCCGAGCTGATCCTGCCCGCCCCGGACGCCACCGTGCGGGAGGTCCGGGAGATGCTCGGCGACGACGGGCTGATCCCCGGCTGATCAGCCCAGCGTGAAGACGGTGGAGCGGGACTTCCGCCACTCCGGGTGGGCGAGGTCCTTGGCCTCGGTCCCGTCCCCGTAGAGGTCGGCGCTGCCGTCGTCGGTGACGAGCCGGACCCGGCCCCCGGACACGTCCAGGTCGGGCACCGACACCACGGACTCCCAGCCGCCCGCGTCCGCCGTGGGCAGGTCGAGCACCTTCACGGGCCGGTGCCCGGCCACGCCGTCCCAGCGGAACAGGGCGTAGGGCGCGCTGTTGTCCTCGGCCGCCCAGGACCCGGCGACGATCAGGTACTGCCCCCTGTCGTTCCGGCGCAGATCGCGCACCGAAAGACCTCCGAGGTCCAGCTCGACGGGGGTGCCGAAGGCCGCCTTCGTACCGCGGACCACCTGGTCCATGTTGGTCACCGGCACGAGCAGCGCCCTGCCGCCCTCGCTCGGCGGCACCAGCGGTGCGCGGAAGCCGACGTAGGCGGTGGTGGTGGAGCCGGGAGCGAACTCCAGGCCCTCCACGTTGAAGCCGTCCACCTGCTTGGGGGTCTGGCCGTCGGCGGTGGCGGCCGCGAAGCCGTACCGGTCGCCGTTGGCCTCGTCCCAGGCCACCAGGTCGTCCCGCAGCCTGTGCCCGGCGCTGCCGAACGCCACCGAGGTCCCGGCGCCGGAGCCGGAGAGGGTGGTGGTGAAGACCGTGTTCCGGTCCGCCTTGTACACGCCGTCCTTGTTGTTCCCGAGCGATCCGGTCCAGTAGACGGTGTTCCCGACGCGGGCCGCGCCCTCGATGTCGACCTCCTTGGAGGCGCCCAGCGCGGAGGACAGGTCCCAGCTCCGCACCGGCGCGCCCGAGGCCGATCCGTCGTACAGGCGCAGGGTGTTGTCCTCGTCATCGGCCACCAGGACATAGCCGCCGCCCGCGTCCACGGCGGCGGATGCGTCCGAGGCACCGGTGAGATAGCGGGCGTCGGCCGACTGCTGGACGGCGGGGGAGGCCGCGTAGTGCAGGGTCGTGGTGGCGGACTTGCCGTCGGCGCCGGTCACCTTCAACGTGAGGTCGGCATACCCCCGGGCGCGGGCGGTCACCGCGACCGTTCGGCTGCCGCCGGTGCCGGTGATCCGGACGTCCCCGGTGCCCGCCACCGTGCTCCGGCTGCTCCCCGACGCCGTCACCGTCAGCCCCGAGGAGTCCGCGCCGCTCTGCGCCACGGTCACCGTCACCACCGGGTCGCCGGTCGCACCGACCGCGCCGGACAGGTAGGCGGCCGACAGCTTGATCGTCGGGGTGCCGGTGGACGCCGCGTGCACCGTGGCGGCCGGGCCGAGCACCGCCAGCAGGGCGACGGCGGTGGCGGTGGGGAGGAGGCGGGAGGCGGGAGGACGCACGGTCACTGCCTTTCGACGAGGCATCGGGTCCGGGCGGCCCGCTTGCCGACGAGAAGGCTCGGCCGACCCGGCCAACGACGGGCGTCCACCACCCGTACCCCCGGCGAACACCACCCGACACCTGGCGTCCCGGCGCTCCCCCGCGCTGCCGTCGCGCCCCGTACTGTTCACCGGGTGAGCACTCTCCGACGTGCCCGGCACCAGTTCAAGGCGCACCCCCTCACACTCGACGCGGTCATCGCCGCGGCCGTGCTGCTGTGCATGATCAGCAGCGCCTTCGCCGCGCCCGACGGCGACCACGGTGTGGACTGGGGCGTCCGGCCGCCCGACGCGCTGAGCCTGCTGCTGATGGTCCTGGCCGCCGCGGCCCTCGTGCTGCGCCGGCGCTCCGCACTCGCCGTACTGGCCGCCACCGGCACCTTCGCCCTGATCGAGTGCGTCACCGGCGACCCCCGCGCACCCGTGGCTATGACCACCGTCATCGCCCTCTACACCGTCGCCTCCACCACCGACCGTGCCACCACCTGGCGGGTCGGCCTGCTCACCATGACCGTGCTGACGGCGGCCGCCATGGCCGCCGGACCGCTGCCCTGGTACGCGCAGGAGAACCTCGCCCTCGTCGCCTGGACCGGCATCGGCGCCACCGCGGGCGACGCCGTCCGCAGCCACCGCGCCTTCGTCCAGGCCATCCGGGAGCGCGCCGAACGCGCCGAGCGCACGCGTGAGGAGGAGGCCCGGCGCCGGGTCGCCGAGGAACGCCTGCGCATCGCGCGCGAACTGCACGACGTGGTCGCCCACCACATCGCCCTGGTCAACGTGCAGGCGGGCGTCGTCGCACACGTCATGGACCGGCGTCCCGACCAGGCCAAGGAGGCCCTCGCGCACGTCCGCGAGGCCAGCCGCTCCGCCCTGGACGAACTGCGCGCCACGGTCGGCCTGCTCCGCCAGTCCGACGACCCCGCCGCGCCCACCGAACCCGCCTCCGGCCTCGGCCGCCTCGACGAACTCGCCGGCACCTTCCGCAACGCCGGACTGCCCGTCCAGGTGGCACGCGCCGACCAGGACACCGAACTCCCGGCCGCCGTCGACCTGGCCGCCTACCGGATCGTGCAGGAAGCCCTCACCAACGCCCAGAAACACGCCGGGTCCGGCGCCAGGGCCGAGGTCAGCGTCGTACGGGTCGGCCCCAACATCGAGGTCAGCGTCCTGGACGACGGGGCCGGCGCCTCGGCCGCCTCCGGCACCGGTGGCGGGCACGGGCTGCTCGGAATGCGCGAGCGGGTCACCGCGCTCGGCGGCACCCTCACCACCGGCCCCCGGTACGGCGGCGGCTTCCGCGTCCATGCCATCCTGCCGGTCCAGACCCGCGCCGGGGCCGAGAGGAAGCCCGTATGACCATCCGCGTCCTGCTCGCCGACGACCAGGCGCTGCTGCGCAGCGCGTTCCGGGTGCTGGTCGACTCCGAGCCCGGCATGGCCGTGGTGGGCGAGGCGTCCGACGGCGCCGAGGCGGTCCGGCTGGCCAGGGAGTGCGCCGCCGACGTCGTCCTGATGGACATCCGGATGCCCGGCACCGACGGCCTCGCCGCCACCCGCATGATCGGCGACGACCCGGCTCTCGCCCACGTCCGCGTGGTGATCCTGACCACCTTCGAGGTCGACGACTACGTGGTGCGGGCGCTGCGCGCGGGCGCCTCCGGGTTCCTCGGCAAGGGCAGCGAGCCGGAGGAGCTGCTCACCGCGATCCGGCTCGCCGCGAGCGGGGAGGCGCTGCTGTCCCCGGCCGCCACCAAGGGCCTGATCGCCCGCTTCCTCGCCCAGTCCGACGCCCCCGTCCCCGACCCGGCCCGGCTGGCCCGGCTCGACGCGCTCACCGTCCGGGAGCGCGAGGTGCTCGTGCTGGTGGCCGGCGGCCACTCCAACGACGAGATCGCCGAGCGGCTGGAGGTCAGCCCGCTCACCGTGAAGACGCACGTCAACCGGGCCATGGCGAAGCTGGGCGCCCGCGACCGGGCCCAGCTCGTCGTCACCGCCTACGAGTCCGGGCTGGTCCGCCCGAGGTCGGACTGATCCCCTCCCCGCCCTACTGCGCGGGGAGTACCGGCCCGCCCCGGAAATGGACCAGGGGCCTACGGGTCAGGTCCCGGCGATGGGCCAGGGTGTGAGGTGGGCGCACAGACGCGTCCCGCCGCAGCTTCTGCCGCTCACAGAAGAGAGAACCCGTCCCATGTCCTGGCTGTCCCGGTTCAGCCTCGCGCAACGGGCCCTGATCGGCCTGATGTCGCTCATCGCGCTGGTCTTCGGCCTGATCGCGATACCCCAGATCAAGCAGCAACTGCTGCCCACCATCGACCTGCCCATGGTCTCGGTGATCGCCCCCTACCAGGGCGCCTCGCCCGACGTGGTGGAGAAGCAGGTCGTCGAGCCCATCGAGGACGGCCTCCAGGGCGTCGACGGCGTCACCTCGGTCACCTCCACCGCCAGCGAGGGCAACGCCGTGATCATGGCGTCCTTCGACTACGGCAACGACACCAAGCGGCTCGTCACCGACGTCCAGCAGGCCGTCAACCGCGCCCGCGCCCAGCTCCCGGACGCCGTCGACCCCCAGGTCGTCTCCGGCTCCACCGACGACATGCCGACCGTGGTGCTCGCCGCCTCCTCCGGCACCGACCAGCAGGCGCTCGCCGACCGGCTGGACCGAACGGTCGTCCCCGCGTTGAAGGACATCGACGGTGTCGGCCGCGTCCAGGTCATGGGTGTGCGCGACCTCCAGGTCGCCGTCACCCCCGACGACGCCAAGCTCGCCAAGGCCGGTCTCAGCCCGGCCGCGCTCATCCCGGCGCTCCAGGCGGGCGGCGCGTCCGTCCCGGCGGGCTCCTTCGACGAGAACGGCGCCAACCGCACGGTCCAGGTCGGCGGCGGTTTCACCTCGCTGGACCAGATCAGGGAGCTGCGCGTCGCGGGCCAGGGCGGGGGCAGGGCCGTACGCCTGGCCGACGTGGCCACCGTCGCCGAGCGGCCCGCCCCGGCCGACTCGCTGACCCGTACGGACGGCAGGCCGAGTCTCGCGGTCAACGTCACGATGGACCACGACGGCAGCGCGGTCGCCATCTCCGAAGCGGTCCAGGACCAGCTCCCCGAGCTCCGGGCCGACCTCGGCAAGGACGCGAAGCTCACCGTCGTCAGCGACCAGGGGCCCGCGGTGTCCAAGGCCATCGACGGCCTGACCACCGAGGGCGCGCTCGGCCTGCTGTTCGCCGTGCTGATCATCCTGGTCTTCCTGGCCTCGGTCCGTTCCACGCTGGTCACCGCGGTCTCCATCCCGCTCTCCGTGGTGCTGGCGCTGCTCGTGCTGTGGACGCGCGGTCTCTCGCTGAACATGCTCACGCTCGGCGCGCTGACCATCGCCGTCGGCCGGGTCGTGGACGACTCGATCGTGGTGCTGGAGAACATCAAGCGGCACCTCGGCTACGGCGAGGAGCGCAAGGAGGCCATCCTCGGCGCCGTCCGCGAGGTCGCCGGCGCGGTCACCTCCTCCACCCTCACCACGGTCGCGGTCTTCCTGCCGATCGGCCTGGTCGGCGGCATGGTGGGCGCCCTGTTCGGCTCGTTCAGCATCACCGTGACGGCCGCCCTGCTGGCCTCGCTGCTGGTGTCGCTGACCGTGGTGCCGGTGCTGTCGTACTGGTTCCTGCGCGCACCCAAGGGCACCCCCGAGGACGCCGAGGAGGCCCGCCGCCGGGCCGAGGAGAAGGAGGCCGGCAGCCGCCTCCAGCGCCTCTACGTCCCCGTGCTGCGGTTCGCCACCCGGCGCCGGCTGGTCAGCCTGCTGATCGCGGTCGTCGTGCTGTTCGGCACCTTCGGCATGGCCGGGCTGCTGAAGACCAACTTCTTCGACCAGGGCGAGCAGCAGGTCCTCACCGTCAGGCAGAAGCTGAAGCCGGGCACCAGCCTCGCCGCGACCGACGCGCAGGCCCGTCGGGTGGAGAAGCTGCTCGGCGGGATCGACGGCATCAAGGACTACCAGGTCACCGTCGGCTCCTCGGGCTTCATGGCCGCCTTCGGCGGCGGCACCGACACCAACCAGGCGTCGTACCAGATCATGCTGGAGGACTCCGGCTCCGCCGCCGACGTGCAGCGGGAGCTGGAGGACGGGCTGAAGAAGCTGGACGGCGCGGGGACGACCACCGTCTCGGCGGGCGCGGCCTTCGGCAACCAGGACCTCAGCGTCGTGGTCAAGGCCGCCGACCCCGCGACCCTGCGCACGGCTGCCGAGAAGGTCCGCTCCACCGTGGCCGGTCTGGACGACGTCACCGACGTCAGCAGCGACCTCGCGCAGAGCGTGCCGCGCGTCTCGGTGCGGGCGGGCGCCAAGGCGGCCGCTGCCGGGTTCGACCAGCAGAAGCTCGGCGCGGCGGTCGCGCAGTCGGTGCGCGGTGTCCCGGCGGGCAAGGCCGTCCTGGACGACACCGAGCGCGACATCGTCGTACGGTCCGCCCGTCCGGCCGCCACGCTGGCCCAGTTGAAGGGCCTGCGGCTCGGTTCGGTGAAGCTCGGTGACATCGCCACCGTGAAGCTGGTCGACGGGCCGGTGTCGATGACGAGGATCGACGGTCAGCGGGCCGCGACCGTCACGGCCAGGCCGACCGGGGACAACACCGGCGCGGTCAGCGCCCAGCTCCAGTCGAGGATCAAGGCCCTGAAGCTCCCGGCGGGTGCCACGGCCGAGATCGGCGGTGTCTCCTCCGACCAGGACGACGCCTTCAAGAACCTGGGTCTGGCCATGCTGGCGGCCGTCGCCATCGTGTTCATGCTGCTGGTGGCCACGTTCCGCTCGCTGGTCCAGCCGTTGATCCTGCTGGTCTCCATCCCGTTCGCGGCGACCGGCGCGATCGGCCTGCTCATCGTCACCGGCACCCCGATGGGCGTCCCGGCGATGATCGGCATGCTGATGCTCATCGGCATCGTGGTGACCAACGCGATCGTGCTGATCGACCTGATCAACCAGTACCGCTCCCAGGGACACGGGGTCGTCGAGGCCGTCGTGGAGGGCGGCCGCCACCGGCTCCGCCCGATCCTCATGACCGCCCTGGCGACGATCTTCGCCCTCCTCCCGATGGCGCTCGGAGTCACCGGCGAGGGCGGCTTCATCGCCCAGCCCCTGGCGGTCGTGGTGATCGGCGGCCTGGTCACGTCGACCTTGCTGACCCTCCTCCTCGTCCCGACGCTCTACGCGATGGTCGAACTCCGCAAGGAACGCCGGGCGGCGAAGAAGGCGGCGAAGCGGGGGGACCCGACGGAGCCGGAGGCTTCGGCGGACGAGCCGGAGCCGGTGAAGGCGTAGCCGGCGTCCCCGGCGGCCGGCGGCCCGGAACGCAACACCCGTGCGTTCCGGGCCGTGCCTTCCGTGGCTCACCACGGTGTTCAGGCCTCCAAGGAGGGGGCATGAGCCGGGGGCCCACACGGGAGTGCTCGACTGGCGGCGCCGCCGCCCGGCGAAGAGGGTGATCGTCCGGATCGCCCACGGGGTCGGCACGGGGGACACGCTGCTGTCCGGCGCGATCGCCTACGGCGGGGAAGGGGAGCCCGCCGCGATTCCGGGCGTCGCTGAGGCTTGCGACGACCACTTCCACTTCAGGGCCGACTCCGAACCGCCGTTCGGCGCCGGCGGCTGGTCCCGAGGTCGCGGATCGGGTGCGTGCAGGAGGGGACGGCGCCGGGGGAGCTGGTGGTCACCTTCGATCCGCCGGCCCGCTTCCGAGCCGTCGTGGTCACGCCCGTGCTGCACACCGACAAGTGGCGGGCGTCGGACCCCGGCTGAACGCGGACGCGAGGGCCCGCACGGCACACCTTGTGCCGTGCGGGCCCTCCGCCGTCGGTCGCCGGGGGTTACGGCAGCGCGAGCATCCGCTCCAGCGCCAGCTTCGCGAACGCCTCCGTCTCGGGGTCGACCTCGATGCGGTTGACCAGGGTGCCCTCGGCGAGGGACTCAAGGGTCCAGACCAGGTGGGGGAGGTCGATACGGTTCATGGTGGAGCAGAAGCAGACCGTCTTGTCGAGGAAGACGATCTCCTTGCCCTCGGGTGCGAACCGGTTCGCCAGCCGGCGGACGAGGTTCAGCTCGGTGCCGATGGCCCACTTGGAGCCCGCCGGGGCGGCCTCCAGCGTCTTGATGATGTACTCCGTGGAGCCGACGTAGTCCGCCGCGGCCACGACCTCGTGCCGGCACTCGGGGTGCACCAGGACGTTCACGCCGGGCACCCGCTCGCGTACGTCCTCGACCGACTCCAGGCTGAAGCGCCCGTGCACGGAGCAGTGCCCGCGCCACAGGATCATCTTCGCGTCCCGGAGCTGCTCGGCGGTGAGCCCGCCGTTCGGCTTGTGGGGGTTGTAGAGGACGCAGTCCTCCAGGGACATCCCCATGTCACGGACGGCGGTGTTGCGGCCGAGGTGCTGGTCGGGCAGGAACAGCACCTTCTCGCCCTGCCGGAAGGCCCACTCCAGTGCCCGCTCGGCGTTGGAGGAGGTGCAGATGGTGCCGCCGTGCTTGCCGGTGAACGCCTTGATGTCCGCGGAGGAGTTCATGTAAGACACCGGGACGACCTGCTCGGCGACGCCCGCCTCGGTCAGGACGTCCCAGCACTCCGCGACCTGCTCGGCCGTGGCCATGTCGGCCATCGAGCAGCCGGCCGCGAGGTCCGGCAGGACGACCTTCTGGTCGTCGGTGGTGAGGATGTCGGCGGACTCGGCCATGAAGTGCACACCGCAGAACACGATGTACTCGGCGTCCGGGCGGGCGGCCGCGTCGCGGGCCAGCTTGAAGGAGTCACCGGTGACGTCCGCGAACTGGATGACCTCGTCCCGCTGGTAGTGGTGGCCGAGGACGAAGACCTTGCTGCCGAGCTTCTCCTTGGCCGCGCGGGCGCGCGCCACGAGGTCGGGGTCGGACGGCTCGGGCAGGTCGCCGGGGCATTCGACGCCCCGCTCGCTCCTCGGGTCGGCCCCGCGGCCGAGCAGCAACAGGGCGAGCGGAGACGGCTGAACGTCGAGCTGCGGGGTCTGGGCGGTGGTCACGGCACCTACCCTTTCTACTTTTCGTCTAACTGACGTTATCTATCATAACCGCTTCACGTCACTTTGACGACGGCGATAGCGTCCATGTGACGTGAATCCCGGCCCCTCCGGCGCCGGGCCCGCTGCCCCCGCTTCCGCCCGTGTGCGAGCATGAGATGAGAAGCGAACCGCGGCCAGACGGTCCGCCCGGCCCGGAATGATTCGGCCGGCGCGCCGGTTGCACTGGTCGGAAAGCAGTCTCCGTACAACTTGGGAGAGATGTAGATGTCCGTATCGGACGAGACCAGCACCGTCACCGACGGCATCATCGTGACCGACGCCGCCGCGGCCAAGGTCAAGGCGCTGCTCGACCAGGAAGGCCGGGACGACCTCGCCCTGCGGGTGGCCGTCCAGCCCGGCGGCTGCTCCGGTCTGCGCTACCAGCTCTTCTTCGACGAGCGCTCGCTCGACGGCGACGTCGTGAAGGACTTCGACGGCGTCAAGGTCGTCACCGACCGCATGAGCGCCCCGTACCTGGGCGGCGCCACCATCGACTTCGTGGACACGATCGAGAAGCAGGGCTTCACGATCGACAACCCGAACGCGACGGGCTCCTGCGCCTGCGGCGACTCCTTCAGCTGAACCGGCCCGACAGCCGGAACGACGGCGGCGGCCCCTCCCCGCGGGGGGCCGCCGCCGTCTTCGTGTACCGGGGATTCCCTCAGGGGGCCAGGCCGTGCTCCGCCTCCGGCACCCGGCCGCCGTCGGTACCGACCACCGCGCGGTCCGCGAGAGGGGCGTCCAGCGAGACGGTCCGGGCGTACTCCTTGCCCAGCGCGATGCAGTTGCCCGGCCGGCGCTTCTCGGTGACCGCGACCGTCACCCGGCCCGCGCTCTCCCGAGCCGCCGCGCGGTACTCGGCGCACACCCCGCCCAGGAAGCGCACGGTCAGGTTCCGTCCCTCGGCGCGGTAGCCCGACACCGTCACGCCCCCCTTCGGCGCCCCGGCCGACGAGGAGGGGGAGGGGGAGGGGGAGGCGAGGTATTTCGGGTCGACCGCCGGATGCGCCACGGTGAAGCGGCCGCGCGCCGCCGAGCCGCGTACCTCGAACAGCCAGGACGGCACGAGGGCCTGGCGGCCGTCCACCGACTGCGCCGCAAGACCGAACACCGCCTTCTCGACCGTCACCGCCTCCCGCCCGGGGGCGGCCGGGGAACCGGTGGCGGCGCCGCACGGCTGCTCCAGGCGGTCCTTCAGCGGCACCGGGCTCGCACATCCGCCGATGCCCATCCGGTGGCCCTCGGCGGGCCGCTCGTTCATCAGCTTCACCGTGTCGGCCGCGCCCAGCACGGGATAGGTGCCGCCGTCGGTGAGACGCGCCAGCATGCCGTGGCCGCCGACGATGTCGCCCTTCTCGTC
Organism: Streptomyces sp. NPDC001781; assembly: GCF_053596035.1. Classification (NCBI taxonomy): domain Bacteria; kingdom Bacillati; phylum Actinomycetota; class Actinomycetes; order Kitasatosporales; family Streptomycetaceae; genus Streptomyces; species Streptomyces sp. NPDC001781. Next base: position 41,294 of record NZ_JBSFFI010000005.1, read on the forward strand.
CACGGTCAGGCCGGTCGTCCACCCGTAGGTGGGCAGACCGTCCACCACCGGGTCGGCGTTCACCACCCGCCGGCCGCCCATCACCTGGCTCGCGTCGATCTTCGCGTCGTCCTGCCCGAGCGCCTTCAGCACCGGCCGCGCCACCCGCTCCGCCTCCGCCGCGCCGGCCGGCTCGTCCGCCGGGGCGGCCGGGTCCTGCGAACACACGGTGATTTTGCGGCAGTTGTCGGTACCGGGGGCGTAGCGGGTGTACGACCAGTCGGCGCCGGTCACCCGGAGCACCGGGCCGCCCTCCCGCTCCCCGGCCCGCCAGCCGTTCCCGTCGGCCACCGGGGTGCCGTCGATGCCCAACGCCTCGGCCAGACGGGCGACTCCGGCCTTGCCGGCCTTGCCCTCCGCGAGGTGGACGGGGGCGGAGCGGGGGCCGTCGGGGAGGTCGCCCCCGACGACGTAGTGGACGGCGCCGCCGGGGTCGGGCTCGCCGACGGCGATACCGGGCGAGCCGGTACCGGGGTCGCCGTCGAGGGCGAGCGGCGGGGGAGCGCCCCTGCTTCCGGCCGGCTTCTGATCGGACCCTGACCCTGACCCGGACCCGGAGGCCAGCCAGGCGCCCCCGCCGCCGACGAGCAGCACGGCGGCGGCGACGGAGGCGACGATCGCGGCCGTACGAGGCCGCCCGGCGGGTGCGGGAGGGGCCTCCCCGCCCGTCCGGCCCTCACCGGCCTCGGCGCGCTCGGTGGTCTCCGAGGTCGCGGCAGGCTCCTTCGCGGCAGCCCGCTTCGGCTCCGGCCCGGCTTCCGGCCGGTCCGCGTCGCCGGGGTTCTCGGGGTTCTCGGCTCGCTCCTTGGTCACCGCATCGCTCCTCGCTTCTCGTGCCCCGCGTCTCCCGCACGGGGGACGGCGGTGGGACGTGCGAGGGGAGCGCGCGGTTCCCGTCCGCGCGCCCCGGAGGGGACCGGATCAGCCGCCGTACTCGGACATCGCGTCCACCAGTCGCGCCGAGCGGGCCGGCACCCGGACCCCGTGGATCAGCGAGGGCGGGACCGGCCGGGCGGCCGGGTGCTCGGGCGGGGTCCAGTGCGGGGCCATACGGGCGCAGTCGCCGCGCAGCGAGGGGAGATCCACATCGAGGTCGTCGGGCCTGAGGTTCGTCATGAGCGCACCGTAGGCACGGCAGGGCCGGTGAAGAAAGCTCTACTATCGGGTAGTTTTCCCTGCTTCAGCGGCTGCGTGATTACGGGTAGCGTGAACTGTCAGCTCCCCCCTCCCGCCAGGAGAACGCCTGCCGTGCGCATCGCAGTCACCGGCTCCATCGCCACCGACCACCTCATGACCTTCCCCGGCCGCTTCGCCGACCAGTTCGTCGCGGACCAACTGCACACGGTCTCGCTGTCCTTCCTCGTCGACAACCTGGACGTGCGCCGGGGCGGCGTGGGCGCCAACATCGCCTTCGGCATGGGCCAGCTCGGCACCCGGCCGATCCTCGTCGGCGCGGCGGGCTTCGACTTCGACGAGTACCGCTCATGGCTCGACCGCCACGGCGTGGACACCGAGTCGGTCCGCATCTCGGAGACCCTGCACACCGCCCGCTTCGTGTGCACCACCGACTCCGACCACAACCAGATCGGCTCCTTCTACACCGGCGCCATGAGCGAGGCCCGGCTGATCGAGCTGAAGACGGTCGCGGACCGGGTCGGCGGCCTGGACCTCGTCCTGATCGGCGCCGACGACCCGGAGGGCATGCTCCGCCACACCGAGGAGTGCCGCTCCCGCGCGATCCCCTTCGCCGCCGACTTCTCCCAGCAGATCGCCCGGATGGAGGGCGAGGAGATCCGGATCCTGCTGGACGGCGCCACGTACCTGTTCTCCAACGAGTACGAGAAGGGGCTCATCGAGTCCAAGACCGGCTGGAGCGACGAGCAGATCCTCTCGAAGGTCGGGCACCGGCTGACCACGCTCGGCTCGCGGGGTGTACGGATCGAGCGGGTCGGTGAGGACCCGATCGAGGTCGGGTGCCCCGACGAGGAGCGCAAGGCCGACCCGACGGGCGTCGGCGACGCCTTCCGCGCCGGGTTCCTCTCCGGGCTCGCCTGGGGGGTCTCCCTCGAGCGGGCCGCTCAGGTCGGGTGCATGCTGGCCACGCTCGTCATCGAGACCGTCGGCACCCAGGAGTACCAGCTTCGGCGGGCGCACTTCATGGACCGGTTCACCAAGGCGTACGGCGAGGACGCGGCGGCTGAGGTTCGTGAGCACCTGGGCTGACCGCCCGCGCCGGCGGGTCCGTGGTTCGCCGCGGGCCCGCCGCGGCCCGTCGCGCTGACCCGGCGGGGCCGCGGATCCGGTGCGGCCCCGCGCCCCGGAGTTCAGCGGGCCGCCGCTGTCAGCTCACCCGGCGGACGACGTAGGCACTGCCCCGCTCCGCCTCCTCCTCGCCCACGTACTCCTGCCCCCGCATCTCGCACCACGCCGGGATGTCCAGGCGGGCCGCCTCGTCGTCCGAGAGGACGCGGACCGTGCCGCCCACCGGGACGCCGCCGAACACCTTGGCCAGTTCGATCACCGGGATCGGACAGCGCTTGCCCAGGGAGTCGACCACCCGTTCCGCCGCGCGTTCCTCCACCCGGGGCTCCGGGGCTCCGAGCCGGGAGCGGACCCCCGCCACCACGCCCGGCAGCACCTCCAGGAAGCGGTCGACCTCCTCCGACGCGACGCCCGGCGGCAGCGACACGCGGACGTTGCCCTCGCTCAGGACACCCATCGCCCTGAGCACATGGCTCGGGGTCAGGGTGCCGCTGGTGCAGGAGGAGCCGGAGGAGACGGAGAAGCCGGCCCGGTCCAGCTCCGTCAGCAGCACCTCGCCGTCGACGTACAGACAGGAGAACGTGACGATCCCCGGCAGCCGCCGCTCCGGATCGCCCACCACCTCCACGTCCGGCACCAGCCGCGGAACCCGCGCCCGGATCCGCTCGGTCAGCGCCCGCAGCCGTACCGCCTCCGCGTCGGCCTCGGCCCGTACCGCCCGCAGCGCGGCCACCGAGGCCACGATGGCCGGGATGTTCCCGAAGCCGGAGACACGCCCCGACTCCCGTTCCTCGCCCGGCCCCTGGGCGGCGAAGCGGACACCCTTGCGCACCACCAGCAGGCCCACGCCGGAGGGGCCGCCCCACTTGTGCGCGCTGGCCGCCAGCAACGACCAGCCCTCGGGCACCGGGCCCCAGCCCAGCGACTGCGCCGCGTCCACCAGCAGCGGCACGCCGGCCGCCCGGCACGCCGCGGCCACCTCGGCCACCGGCTGCACGGTGCCCACCTCGTGGTTGGCCGACTGCAGACACGCCAGCGCGGTGTCCTCCCGCAGGGCCGCCGCCCACGCCGACGGGTCCACCGCTCCCGCCCGGCTGACGCCCACTCGGGTGACAGTGCCGCCCCCGGCCTCGAACGCTTCCGCCGAATGGAGGACCGAGGAGTGTTCGACCGCTGACACGATCAGGTGACGTCCGACGCGCCGCCGCCCGGCCAGTGCCCCCGCCACACCGTCGTGCACGGCCCGCGTCCCGGACGAGGTGAACACCACCTCGTCCGCCCGGCAGCCCACCGCCTCGGCCGCCGCCTCCCGGGCCGCGTCCAGCAGTATCCGGGCCCGCCGCCCCTCCCGGTACAACCGACCGGGATCGGCCCACCCCTCGTCCAGCGACGCCAACAGCGCCTGTCGCGCCACAGGGTGAAGCGGAGCACCGGAAGCCACATCGAAGAAAGCCACGGGGCAACGTTAGAACGCCGGTGGACGAGCCCGGCGCGGGGGCGCGGGAAGCGGACCCCGGCCCAGGCGGTACCGCGCAAACCCCCAAACCGGAACAACAACGGCGATTGGCCCCCCGGCGACACCCCTCAGAACGACCCGACGACGCGTATGCCCCCCTCCCCGCGAACCGTCGGAGACCGTCGGCTAGGGTTTGGTCCGCATAAACATCCAAACCCCTGCCCGACGCAGGGCGGCGACCGACCAGCGAGAAGGCCGCAGCCGACCGCGCGGGCGAGACTCTCGGGAAGGCGCTACGTGAGTCCCAACGGCTCCGACCTCCCCCTTCGCCCGAAAGGCGTGGGCGGTACCCCCAAGCCGCGGCGCGCGACGCGGCGGAAGCTGCTGCAGGCACTGACCGCGGGCCTGGTCCTTGCGACCGCGACCGGTTGCACATACAAGGACTTCCCCCGCCTTGGCATGCCCACCCCGACCACGGAAGAGGCTCCCCGCATCCTCTCCCTGTGGCAGGGCTCGTGGGCGGCCGCGCTCGCTACCGGCGTGCTGGTGTGGGGCCTGATCCTGTGGAGCGCCATGTTCCACCGGCGCAGCCGCACCAAGGTCGAGGTTCCGCCGCAGACGCGGTACAACATGCCCATCGAGGCGCTGTACACGGTGGTTCCGATCATCATCGTCTCGGTGCTCTTCTACTTCACCGCGCGGGACGAATCGAAGCTCCTCAGCCTGGAGAAGAAGCCGGACGTCACGGTCAACGTGGTCGGCTTCCAGTGGAGCTGGGGCTTCAACTACATCGAGAACGTGCCGGGTTCCACCGGTGACGCCAAGAAGGACCCGAACCTCGCGGCCATCCCCACGCGGTTCCTGGACCAGTTCCCGGCCAACGCCGGTGGCGTCTACGACGTCGGTACGCCGGGTACGCGGAACCCGCAGACCGGCAACCCCGGCCCGACGCTGTGGCTGCCCAAGGGCAAGACGGTCCGCTTCGTGCTGACCTCGCGGGACGTCATCCACGACTTCTGGGTCGTGCCCTTCCTGATGAAGCAGGACGTCATCCCCGGCCACACCAACGCCTTCCAGGTGACTCCCAACAAGGAGGGCACCTTCATGGGCAAGTGCGCGGAGCTCTGCGGCGTCGACCACTCCCGGATGCTGTTCAACGTGAAGGTCGTCTCCCCCGAGCGCTACGAGCAGCACCTCAAGGACCTCGCCAAGAAGGGGCAGACCGGTTACATTCCCGCCGGCATCGCGCAGACGAGCCACGAGAAGAACCGGGAGACGAACAACCTGTGAGCATCCTCAATGAACCCCAGGGTGCCGGCGCGACCGAGGGACCGGACGACAACGAGTTGTTGATCCGGCGCAAGCAGCCCGGCAACGTCGTGATCAAGTGGCTGACGACCACTGACCACAAGACGATCGGCACGCTGTATCTGGCGACGTCGTTCGCGTTCTTCCTCATCGGTGGCGTGATGGCGCTGCTCATGCGTGCCGAGCTGGCGCGCCCGGGCATGCAGATCATCTCCAACGAGCAGTTCAACCAGGCGTTCACGATGCACGGCACCGTGATGCTGCTGATGTTCGCGACGCCGCTGTTCGCCGGTTTCGCCAACTGGATCATGCCGCTGCAGATCGGCGCGCCCGACGTGGCGTTCCCGCGGCTGAACATGTTCGCCTACTGGCTCTACCTGTTCGGTTCGACCATCGCCGTGGGTGGCTTCCTCACCCCGCAGGGCGCGGCCGACTTCGGCTGGTTCGCCTACTCCCCGCTGTCGGACGCGGTCCGTTCGCCGGGTGTCGGCGCCGACATGTGGATCATGGGTCTGGCCTTCTCCGGCTTCGGCACGATCCTCGGCTCGGTCAACTTCATCACCACCATCATCTGCATGCGCGCTCCGGGCATGACGATGTTCCGCATGCCGATCTTCGTGTGGAACGTGCTGCTGACCGGTGTGCTGGTCCTGCTGGCCTTCCCGGTGCTGGCCGCCGCGCTGTTCGCCCTGGAGGCGGACCGCAAGTTCGGAGCCCACATCTTCGACGCCGCCAATGGCGGGGCCTTGTTGTGGCAACACCTCTTCTGGTTCTTCGGCCATCCAGAGGTGTACATCATCGCGCTGCCGTTCTTCGGCATCATCTCCGAGATCATCCCGGTGTTCTCGCGCAAGCCGATGTTCGGCTACATGGGCCTCATCGCGGCGACGATCGGCATCGCCGGTCTGTCCGTGACCGTGTGGGCGCACCACATGTACGTCACCGGCGGTGTGCTGCTGCCGTTCTTCTCCTTCATGACGTTCCTCATCGCGGTCCCGACCGGTGTGAAGTTCTTCAACTGGATCGGCACGATGTGGAAGGGCTCGCTGTCCTTCGAGACGCCGATGCTGTGGACGACCGGCTTCCTGATCACCTTCGTCTTCGGTGGTCTGACCGGTGTCATCCTGGCCTCGCCGCCGATGGACTTCCACGTCTCGGACTCGTACTTCGTGGTGGCCCACTTCCACTACGTGGTGTTCGGCACCGTGGTGTTCGCGATGTTCGCCGGCTTCCACTTCTGGTGGCCGAAGTTCACCGGCAAGATGCTGGACGAGCGGCTCGGCAAGATCACCTTCTGGACGCTGTTCATCGGCTTCCACGGCACCTTCCTGGTCCAGCACTGGCTGGGCGCCGAGGGCATGCCGCGCCGGTACGCCGACTACCTGGCGGCCGACGGCTTCACCGCGCTGAACACGGTCTCGACGATCGCCTCGTTCCTGCTCGGCCTGTCGATCCTGCCGTTCCTCTACAACGTGTGGAAGACCGCCAAGTACGGCAAGCCCGTCGAGGTGGACGACCCGTGGGGCTACGGCCGCTCGCTGGAGTGGGCGACCTCCTGCCCGCCGCCGCGGCACAACTTCCTCACCCTGCCGCGGATTCGCAGCGAGTCCCCGGCGTTCGACCTGCACCACCCCGAGATCGCCGCGCTGGAGCAGCTTGAGCACGCCGGTCACGGCGCCGCCATCGCGGGCAGCAAGGAGGCCGGCAAGTGAAGATCCAAGGTCGGATGTTCTTCTGGCTGAGCGTCTTCGTCCTGGTCATGGCCGTCGTGTACGGCGTGTGGTCGAAGGAGCCGGCCGGCACCACGGCGCTCTTCCTGGCCTTCGGCCTGTGCATCATGATCGGCTTCTACCTGGGCTTCACCGCCCGGCGGGTCGACGCGGGCGCGCAGGACGACAAGGAGGCCGACGTCGCGGACGGCGCGGGCGAGCTGGGCTTCTTCAGCCCGCACAGCTGGCAGCCGCTGTCCCTGGCGGTCGGCGGCGCGCTGGCCTTCCTCGGCATCGCGGTCGGCTGGTGGCTGCTGTACTTCTCGGCGCCCCTGATCGCCGTCGGCCTCTTCGGCTGGGTGTTCGAGTACTACCGCGGTGAGAACCGCACCCAGTAACACCCCCGGCTGCACGGCACGGGACACGGCGGGAGCCCGGACACTCCATCAGGAGGGTCCGGGCTCCTCGCTTTGCCGCGGTGACCGTTTGCCGCAGTGTCTGTCCCTCGTACGGGTTACGTGCCGAGCCAGTGAGGTCTTCATCTCATAGCGTGATCGTATGAATCACACTGCGCGGACCCGCACCGTGGTCAGCTCCGCCATGCTGGTGGCCGCCCTCGGCGCGGGCGTCACCGGCTGCGGCTCGGACGGCAACGCCCTGTCGTCCGATCCGTACGACGCGGCCGACCAGATCGTCTTCAACGCGCCCACCGACAAGGCGAAGCAGGCCGATCCGGACAAGCCTCTGGAGGTCACGCTGAAGAGCGGCGAAGGCCGGATCACGGACGTCACCGCCATGGACGCCACAGGGCGCTACGTGGCGGGCGAACTCGCAGCAGACGGCGGGCGCTGGCACAGCACCTCCCCGCTGGCCGCCAACGCCCACTACACGGTCCGCGTGAGCACCGAGGACGACGACGGCGCCCCCGGCCGCAAGATCCTGAACTTCGACACCACCAGGACGGCGAGCAAGAAGAGCCTGGGTGTCACCTTCGGGCCCGAGTCGGGGGAGTACGGCGTCGGGCAGCCCATCACCGCCAACCTCGACCAGCCGGTCAAGGACAAGGCCCAGCGCGCCGTGGTGGAGAGCGGGCTGCGGGTGGACTCCGTGCCCGCCGTGCAGGGTTCCTGGTACTGGGTCAGCGACAAGGAGCTCCACTACCGGCCCAGGGAGTACTGGCCCGCCCACGCCACCGTCCAGGTGCACAGCAACCTCGACGGGATCAAGATCACCGACCGGCTGCGCGGTGGCAAGAGCAAAGACCTGAAGATCACCATCGGGGACAAGGTGGAGGCCGTCACCGACGCCGCCACCCACCAGCTCACGTTCTACAAGAACGGTGAGGTGATCAACACCATCCCGGTCACCACCGGCAAGCCCGGCTTCGATACCCGCAACGGCGTCAAGGTGATCCTGGAGAAGCAGTACATGGTACGGATGCGCGGAACCACCGTCGGCATCGCCGAGGGCAGTTCCGACTCGTACGACCTGTCGGTGTACTACGCCACTCGCGTCACCTGGTCGGGTGAATACGTGCACGCCGCTCCCTGGTCCGTAGGCTCCCAGGGATACGCCAACGTCAGTCACGGCTGCACCGGCATGAGCACGGGGAACGCCGAGTGGTTCTTCGACCACGTCCGCGCCGGCGACGTCGTGAAGGTCGTCAACTCCAACGGCCACGCCATGGAGGACTTCGGCAACGGCTTCGGCGACTGGAACCTGGACTGGAAGAAGTGGGGTGCCGGCAGCGCCCTCACCGGGGCGGCCCAGAACAGCTCCGCCCCGCGGGACTCCGTACGCCTGCGCCCCGCCGCCGCATGACGCCGGAGGGTGCGGGGGCCGGGCGGGTCCCCGCACCTCTTCAGCGGGCCGTTCTAGGCGTTCTGGAGGTGTTTGCGGCGCAGCAGGGAGGCCAGCGCCTCCGCGAACTCCATCGGGTCGACCGGCAGCGTCACCGCCGCGTCGGCCCTGCTCCAGGTCGCCAGCCAGGCGTCCTGGGGACGCCCCATGAGCAGCAGCACCGGGGGCGCGCCGAAGACTTCGTCCTTGAGCTGGCGGCAGACCCCCATGCCGCCCATGGGCACCGCCTCGCCGTCCAGCACGCAGACGTCGATGCCGCCCCGGTCCACCTCGCGCACCACGGCCTCGGGCGTGGCGCACTCGACGAACTCCACCAGGGGCACGTCCGGAGCCGGCCGGCGTCCGGCTGCGAGCCGTACCTGTTCACGGGTGTTGGAGTCGTCGCTGTACACCAGCACGGTGGCGGTCGGCTGCATGCTTCCTCCGAGACGTCGGCGTCTTGCGGACGGGCCATTGTGGGCCGGATGCTACTCCCCCGGGCAGCACGTCAACACCGGTTCGACGGGCGAAGACACTCCGAATGGCACCCCCGGAGTGAGGGCGAGATAAGCGACCGACATAATGTCGGTCGTGGCGACAGCAACGACAGTAGATACCGGGCACGCGCACCCGTCGGTCAACCGGCCGAACCTCACCAGCGTCGGAACCATCATTTGGCTGAGTTCCGAGCTGATGTTCTTCGCGGCCCTCTTCGCGATGTACTTCACCGCTCGATCGGTGACCGGACTGGATCACTGGAAGGAGATGGCGCATGCGCTGAACGTGCCCTTCTCCGCGACGAACACCACGATCCTGGTGCTCTCCTCCCTGACCTGCCAGCTCGGCGTGTTCGCCGCCGAGCGCGGGGACGTGAAGAAGCTCCGCGGATGGTTCATCGTCACCTTCGTGATGGGTGCGATCTTCATCGGCGGACAGATCTTCGAGTACACGGAACTGGTGAAGAAGGACGGCATCTCGCTGTCCTCCGACGTCTACGGCTCCGTGTTCTACCTGACCACCGGCTTCCACGGCCTGCACGTGACGGGCGGACTCATCGCCTTCCTGCTGGTCCTCGGCCGCACCTACGCGGCCAAGAGGTTCACTCACGAGCAGGCGACCGCCGCAATCGTCGTGTCCTACTACTGGCACTTCGTCGATGTGGTCTGGATCGGCCTCTTCGCCACGATCTACTTGATCAAGTAGCGGGCACCACCCGCACATCCAGAAGCACCGACGCAGAAGATCCTGACACCGGGGTAATCCGTGAAAAAGCTCTCCGCACGACGACGCCATCCGCTGGCGGCGGTCGTCGTACTACTCCTCGCGCTGGCGGCCACTGGGGGGCTGTACGCCGCGTTCGCGCCCGCGGGCAAGGCGCAGGCCGATGAAACCTCCCAGTCCCTGACCATCAAGGAGGGCAAGAAGCTCTACGAGGTCGGCTGCGCAAGCTGCCACGGGACCGGTGGCCAGGGCTCCTCCGACGGCCCGAGCCTGGTCGGCGTCGGCGCCGCCGCGGTCGACTTCCAGGTCGGCACCGGCCGGATGCCCGCCTCCAGCTCGCAGATGGCCCAGATCCCGGCCAAGAAGACGATCTACACCCAGGCCCAGATCGACCAGCTCGCCGCGTACGTCGCGTCGCTGGGCGCCGGCCCGAACGTGCCGACCAAGGAGCAGTACTCCAAGGAAGGCGCGGACATCGCCAAGGGTGGCGAGCTGTTCCGCACCAACTGCGCGCAGTGCCACAACTTCGTCGGCAAGGGCGGTGCCCTCACCAAGGGCAAGTACGCCCCGAGCCTCGAGGGCGTCGATCCCAAGCACATCTACGAGGCCATGCAGACCGGCCCGCAGAACATGCCGTCCTTCCCCGACACCACCATGACGGAGAAGAACAAGAAGGACATCATCGCGTACCTGAACGCGGTCAACGGCAGCGAGACCGAGAACCCCGGCGGCCTTGAGCTGGGCGGACTCGGCCCGGTCAGTGAAGGTCTGTTCGCCTGGATCTTCGGCCTCGGCGCGCTGATCGCGGTCGCCATCTGGGTCGCCGCTCGGACCGCAAAGGCCAAGAAGTCATGAGTAGCCAAGACATTCCAGAAGAGAACCTGCCCGCCGCGCAGGACCACCCGCACGGCTCGGTGAGCGTCGCGGACGAAGAGACCCCGTTCGCCGACCCGGGCATGCCGCCGCACGAGCACCGTGTGCAGGACATCGACGAGCGGGCCGCCAAGCGGTCCGAGCGCGTGGTCGCCCTGCTGTTCACGATCTCGATGCTGGCCACCGTCGGCTTCATCGCGTCGTACGTGACGATCCCGCACGACAAGTCGATCTTCGTCTTCCCGATCGGTCACATCAGCGCGCTCAACTTCGCGCTGGGCCTGACCCTCGGTGTGGCGCTGTTCTGCATCGGCGCGGGCGCCGTCCACTGGGCGCGCACCCTTATGTCCGACGTCGAGATGGTGGCCGAGCGCCACCCGATCGCCGCGGATCCCGCGGTCCGCGCCCAGGTCTTCGACGACTTCCGCCAGGGAGCCGCCGAGTCGGGCATCGGCCGTCGCAAGCTGATCCGCAACACGATGTTCGGCGCCCTGGCCCTGGTGCCGCTCTCCGGCGTCATGCTGCTGCGCGACCTCGGTCCGCTGCCGCACAGCTCGCTCCGCCACACCCTGTGGGCGAAGGGCAAGCTCCTCGTCAACGTCAACACCAACCAGCCGCTGCGTCCCGAGGACGTGGCCGTCGGCTCGCTGACCTTCGCCAAGCCCGAGGGCCTGGAGGAGACGGACGAGGACTTCCAGGACGAGATCGCCAAGGCCGCCCTGATGATCGTCCGGCTCCAGCCGAACGACATCAAGGACAAGCAGGAACTCGCCTGGTCCCACGAGGGCATCGTCGCGTTCTCCAAGATCTGCACCCACGTGGGCTGCCCGATCTCCCTGTACGAGCAGCAGACGCACCACGTGCTCTGCCCGTGCCACCAGTCCACCTTCGACCTCTCCGACGGTGCCCGAGTGATCTTCGGCCCCGCCGGTCACGCCCTGCCGCAGCTCCGCATCGGTGTGAACGACGAGGGCTACCTCGAGGCGCTCGGCGACTTCGCGGAGCCCGTCGGTCCTGCATTCTGGGAGCGCGGATGAGTACTGAAGCGAACGAAGCCCCCCGCTCGCGCGGGAAGGCGCCGGCCGGCGAGCGCGTCGCCGACTGGGCGGACGGCCGGCTGGGGATCTTCTCCCTGGCCAAGGCCAACATGCGCAAGGTCTTCCCGGACCACTGGTCGTTCATGCTGGGCGAAGTCTGCATGTACAGCTTCCTCATCATCATCCTGACCGGTGTGTACCTGACGCTGTTCTTCCACCCGTCGATGAACGAGGTGGAGTACCACGGCAGCTACGTCCCGCTCCAGGGACAGCTCATGTCGGAGGCGTTCAACTCGACCCTGCACATCTCCTTCGATGTGCGCGGTGGTCTGCTCATCCGGCAGATCCACCACTGGGCCGCGCTGATCTTCCTCGCGGGCATGTTCGTGCACATGATGCGCGTGTTCTTCACCGGCGCGTTCCGCAAGCCGCGTGAGGTCAACTGGCTGTTCGGCTTCCTGCTGTTCGTCCTCGGCATGTTCACCGGTTTCACCGGTTACTCGCTCCCGGACGACCTGCTCTCCGGCACCGGTGTGCGCTTCACCGAGGGCGCGATCCTGTCCATGCCGATCGTCGGCACGTACATCTCGTTCTTCCTCTTCGGCGGGCAGTTCCCCGGCCACGACTTCGTGGCCCGGTTCTACTCGATCCACATCCTGCTGCTGCCGGGCATCATGCTCGGCCTGATGGTGGCGCACCTGATCCTGGTCTTCTACCACAAGCACACGCAGTTCGCGGGTCCGGGGAAGAAGGAGACCAACGTCGTCGGCATGCCGCTGCTGCCGGTGTACATGGCCAAGGCCGGAGGCTTCTTCTTCCTGGTCTTCGGTGTCATCGCGGTCATCGCGGGAATCACGCAGATCAACCCGATCTGGGCGATGGGCCCGTACCGGCCCGACCAGGTCTCCACCGGCGCCCAGCCCGACTGGTACATGGGCTTCGCCGAGGGTCTGGTCCGCTACATGCCGGGCTGGGAGGTCAACTTCTGGGGCCACACGCTGGTCCTGGGCGTGTTCATCCCGCTGGTCCTGTTCGGTGTCGTGCTGATGGCCATCGCCGTCTACCCCTTCATCGAGTCCTGGGTCACCGGTGACAAGAGCGAGCACCACATCCTGGACCGCCCGCGCAACGCCCCGACGCGTACCGCGTTCGGCGTCGCCTGGGTCACGGTGTACATGATCGGTCTGGTCGGCGGTGGCAACGACCTGTGGGCCACCCACTTCCACCTGTCGATCAACCAGGTGACCTGGTTCGTCCGGATCTTCTTCTTCGCCGGACCGGTGATCGCCTTCATCGCCACCAAGCGGATCTGCCTCGGCCTCCAGCGCCGGGACAAGGACAAGGTGCTGCACGGCCGCGAGACCGGCATCATCAAGCGCCTGCCGCACGGTGAGTTCATCGAGGTGCACGAGCCGCTCAGCCAGGAGCAGCTCCACACCCTGACGGCGCACCACCAGTACGAGCCCGCCGAGATCGGCCCCACGGTCGACGAGAACGGGGTCGAGCGCAAGGTGAAGTCCACCGAGCGGCTGCGGGTCAAGCTGTCCAACGCCTACTACGGCAAGGACAACCAGATCGCCAAGCCCACCGTCGACGAGTACAAGGAGATCACGAGCGGCCACGGCCACCACTGATCCCCGCGCGCGTCGCCACGCCGCGGCCGAAGGGCCCCGTCCGGATCACCGGCGGGGCCCTTCGCCCTGTTCGGGCTGGATAGGGTGGGAGAGGGCACCCCGCGTGCCCCACAGCACCTGTCTTCCTCACACACACCCAGGAGCGGCCCCATGAGCGCTGTGACCCCCGCTGGAGGCGACACCGCGGCGGGCCGTTCCTGGCCCGAGGTACTGAACGCCCTGCTGGAGGGCCGGGACCAGAGTGCCGACGCCACCGCCTGGGCGATGGACCGGATCATGCGCGGCGAGGCCACGGACGCCCAGATCGCGGGCTTCCTGGTGGCGCTGCGGGCCAAGGGCGAGACGGTCGAGGAGATCACCGGGATCGTCCGGGCGATGTACGACCACGCCAATGTGATCGAGGTGCCCGGCAGGACCGTGGACATCGTCGGCACCGGCGGGGACGGCGCCAAGACGGTGAACATCTCCACGATGTCCTCCATCGTGGTCGCCGGCACCGGCGCGAAGGTCATCAAGCACGGCAACCGGGCCGCGTCCTCGGCGTCCGGCTCCTCGGACGTGCTGGAGCGGCTCGGAGTGAACCTCGAGCTGACGCCCGAGCGGGTGGCGGAGGTCGCGGAGGAGGCGGGGATCACCTTCTGCTTCGCGGTCAAGTTCCACCCGGCGCTGCGCCACGTCGGCGCCGCCCGCGGCCAGCTCGGCATCCGTACCGTCTTCAACGTGATCGGGCCGCTGACCAACCCGGCGCGAGTGCGGTCGCAGGCGGTGGGCGTGGCCAACCTGGCCATGGCGCCGATCGTCGCGGGCGTCTTCGCCGAGCGCGGCAACTCCTCGCTGGTCTTCCGGGGCGAGGACGGGCTGGACGAGCTGACCACCACCTCGCCCTCGCGGGTGTGGATCGTGCGCGACGGCACGGTCACCGAGGAGGTCTTCGACCCCCGTGACGTCGGCATCGAGCCGGTGCCGGTGGACGCGCTGCGCGGCGGTGACCCGGCCTACAACGCGATGGTGGCCCGCATGGTGCTGGAGGGTGAGCGGGGGCCCGTGCGGGACGCGGTGCTGCTGAACTCGGCGGCGGCGCTGGTCGCGCTGGACCCTACGGAGGAGCCGCTGGCCGACCAGCTGAGGGCCGGCATGGCGAGAGCGGCGGAGTCCATCGACTCCGGGGCCGCGGAGCGCACGCTGGAGCGGTGGGTGACCGCCAGCAACCGGTGAGAGCCGTTCCTCCGGCGCGGCGGGGAGCGCCCGCTCCCCGCCGCGCCGCGTTCCGGCATCCGGACCGCGGTTGCGCCGCGCGCCCCGTCCGGCTAGCTTCCTGATCAGGTCATGAGCGACAGCCATGCGGCCCCGGCCGGCTGTCCGGCAACCCTCCGTCCGTGGCGGGGTGCTCCGGGTGAGGACCAGGTCGTATTCCAGAAGGTCTACGGCAAGCGCGGACCCCTCGAGAACCAGGGGTCCTGGTCGTACGAGGGAGCTTTTCTCCGTGAGCAAGCGAATGCGCCGGGGCCGCTGAGCCCCGCCCCCGCACACCCCTTCCACCCCCTTTCTCCGGTGCCGTGTCCGCATGTCCTGCGCACGGTGACTCCGGCCTGCCTCACGGGAGTCCAGCCATGTCCGTCTCCACCGCCTTCGCCCCCGCCCCCGCCGACGTCGTCCCCGCCCCCCTGCCGGTGCTCGGCCGGGACGTCCGCGTGCCGCTCGTCACCGGGGGCGAGGTGGGCTACGCCGCGCTCGACTGCGCCGCCAGCGCCCCCGCGCTCCAGCGGGTCTGGGACGACGTCGCCGCCTACGCCCCTTACTACGGCAGCGTGCACCGGGGTGCCGGGCACCTCTCGCAGCTCTCCACCGATCTGTTCGAGAACGCCCGCCGCACGGTCGCGGAGTTCCTCGGCTGCCGGGACACCGACCAGGTCGTCTTCACCCGCTCCACCACCGACTCCCTGAACCTGCTGGCCCGCGCGCTGCCCGCCGGATGCGAGGTGTACGTCTTCGAGACCGAGCACCACGCGGCGCTGCTGCCCTGGCGCGAGGCCGACGTGACCTTCCTGGACGCCCCGCGCAGCCCCGAGGAGGCCGTACGCGCGCTGGAGCGGGCCCTGGCCGGCCGGGACACCGCGCGCCCGGCGCTCGTCTGCGTCACCGGTGCCTCCAACGTCACCGGTGAGGTCTGGCCGGTGCGTGAGCTGGCGGCGGCCGCGCACGCCCTGGGGGCGCGGATCGTGCTGGACGCCGCCCAGCTGGTGCCCCACCAGCCGGTGAGCGTGCGGGAGCTGGACGTCGACTGGATCGCGTTCTCCGGGCACAAGCTGTACGCGCCCTTCGGGTCCGGAGTGCTGGCCGGGCGGGCCGACTGGCTCTCCGCGGCCGAGCCGTACCTCGCGGGCGGCGGCGCCAGCCGCACGGTGGCCCGGCGGGCCGACGGCTCGGTGCGGGTGGAGTGGCACGAGGGCGCGGCCCGGCACGAGGCGGGGTCCCCCAACGTCATCGGCGCCTACTCGATCGCCTCGGCCTGCCGGGCGCTCGCCGAGGCCGGCCCCGAGGCTCTGGCCGCCCGTGAGCGGCACCTGCTCGGCCTGCTGCGTGCGGGCCTCGCCGAGGTGCCCGGGCTGCGGGTGCTCTCGCTGTTCGGCGACGACGCCCCGCGGGTGGGCGTGCTCTCCTTCGTGGTGGAGGGCTGGAACAGCTCCCACCTGGCCGCCGCGCTCTCCGCCGAGTACGGCATCGGCGTCCGCGACGGCCTCTTCTGCGCCCACCCCCTGGTGCACGCCCTCCTCGGCACGGAGGCCGCCGAACAGGCCGGCTGCGGCACCGGATCCCTGAACGCCGTCCGCGTCAGTTTCGGCGCGGGTACGCCGGACGAGCACGTGACCCGTTTCGTGGCGGCGGTGCGCGAGCTGGTCACCCGGGGCGCCCGCTGGACCTACCGCACGGAGAACGGCCGCTGCGTCCCGGAGAGCTGAGCCCGAGCCGGGCGGCCTCGAAGACCCGGCCCGGCCGGAAGACCCTGGTGCTGTGACCGGAAAGGTTCACCGGCTCGCGGCGTCCGTCACGGCACCTCGCCGCATTGGCGCATCGCCCGAGTACATCCCGTACGCGGGCGGTGCTCCGCCTTGCGATGCACCGCACCGGACGCCGCTAGCTTTCCGGCAGACCTTTCCGGTCACAGCACTAGCTGTCCAGGCCGATGGCGAAGGCCGCTTCCAGGTCGTGCTGGGAGTAGGTGCGGAAGGCGACGTGGGTGTCGGTGCCCTCCACGCCCGGGATCTTGCTGATACGGCCGGGGATGACCTCGGCGAGGTCCTCGTGGCGGGCCACGCGGACCATGGCGATCAGGTCGTAGGTACCGGTGACGGAGAAGACCTCGCTCACGCTCTCCAGCGCGGCGATCCGCTCGGCGATCTCCGGAATCCGGTCCACGCTGGTCTTGATCAGGACGATCGCGGTGATCACGGCTGGTTCTCTCCCTTGGACGCCGTAGCCGGGGCGGCCCCAACTCTAGCCTCGCCCGGCCCGTCCTTCTCGCTCTGCTTCCGCCCGTACCTGAGCCAGGCGTAGCCGAAGCCCAGGCAGAAGCCGATCACATGGGCGAGGTAGGCGACGCCCGGGCCCTCGGGCGCGCGGCCCGCCGCGTACCACTGCAGGCCCGCCCAGAAGGGCAGCACCACCCAGGCCGGGAAGCGCAGCGGGAGGAAGAAGAGGAAAGGGAGGAGACTGGTGACACGGGCCCGCGGAAAGAGGTGGAGGAAGGCGCCGAGGACCGCGGAGATGGCTCCCGAGGCGCCGACCAGGGACTGCTCGGAGCCCGCGTTGGCCAGCGCGTACCCGAGCAGGGCGAGGTAGCCGCAGCCGACGTAGAAGAGGGCGAACTCGACGCGGCCCATCCGTTCCTCGGTGAGCACGCCGAAGACGAAGAGGAACAGCATGTTGCCGAGCAGATGCACCCAGCTCCCGTGCACGAACAGCGCGGTCACCGGGGTGAGCGCCTCGCGCACCGGCTCCGCGAAGAGCCCGGCCGGGATCACCCCCCAGTGCCGGAAGTACGCCCGCTGCGCCGCGAGCAGCGCGTCCCCGGTGCCGTACGCGCGGGTGAACCCGGAGGCCGGGCCCATGACGAAGATCAGGCAGCACAGGGCGATGAGGCCGTACGTCAGCGGCGCCGGGGTGCCCCGGACCGCCCTGACGGTCCGGGCGGCGGTCGAGCTCCACTCTCTGATCATGAACACAGAGCATGACGTAACCGGACGCAGTGGTACAGACCGCCTCGCCGCTTCGGACAGGCGGGCGGCGAACACCCGGCAGGCCGTAGGGTTACGGCCACACGCGCTCTACCCGGCGTGCGTCCAGTCCGCCAGACGCGACGAGAAGGAAGCGAGCTGCACCATGACGGTTCCTCCGCCGACCGCCACGACACGCTGGCGCTGCACCCTGTGCGGCAACCTCACCCGGTTCGACGTGACCCGTTCCTCCAAGGTCGTCGAGTACGTCCACCTCGACCTGGCCGGCGAACCGACGGTCGAGGAGCGCGAGGTGGTCAGTGAGACCATCGAGTCGGTCCGTTGCCGCTGGTGCAACGCGGTGGACCAGGTGGAACTCGTGGACAGGCCGGGCGCCGCCTCCTGAGGGCGGGGCGGTCCGCACGGGATCGGACAGGTGGATCGGGCATGTCGGGCATTGGGGTGTGACGGATGGTGGAGACCGCGGGCGGGGGGCCGGAGGACGGCACCGCCGAGGTGCTTGACCGTCCGCTGCCCGACGGCGTGCGCCGCCGCGTCGTGGGAATCGTCTCGGACGCCTTCGGCGCCCTGACCATGGCCGAACTGCCCGCCCCGCTGCGGCAGTACGCCCGGTTCACGCCTAACCGCCGGGCCAGGTTCGCCGGGAACGCGATGGCCGCCGCGCTGGAGACGGAACGCCTCTTCCGGCAGCGGATCGGCGAGCGGTACAAGGAGACCCAGCCCGAGCTGTGCGGCGCGCTGGAGGCGGGTTCCCCGCCTCCGGCGGCCGACCCCCTCGACGTCGCGGCCGCCGCCTACGTACTGCGCCCGCCCGGCTGGGCCAAGCTGGTCGCCGCGGCCGGCGAGGAGGCCGAGCGCGCGGACGCCGAGCGCGTGGACGAGGAGAGCCGCGCCGAGCTGGAGCAGCTGCGTGAGGAGCTGGAGCGGGCCCGCGAACACACCCGCGCCGAGACCGCCCGGCTGCGCGCCGAGCTGGACGCGGCGAAGAAGGAGGCCGACGCGCTGCACCGCAAGCTGCGCTCGGCCCTGAGCGACGTCAAGCGCGGGGAGGCCGCGCTGCGCAAGGAGCGCGCCGAGACCGAGTCCGCGCGGGCCGAGAGCCAGGCTGCCGTCTCCGCCGCCGAGAGCGAGTCCCGCCGGCTCAAGACCCGCCTGGGCGAGTCGGAGGCCGCGCTGGAGGCGACCCGCCGCGCGGTCCGGGAGGGCCGCAGCGTGGAGGACATGCGGGTACGGCTGCTGCTCGACACCGTCCTGGAGGCGGCCCAGGGGCTGCGCCGCGAACTCGCCCTGCCGCCGGTGTCGGTGCGGCCGGCGGAGACCGTGGACGCGGTCGAGCCGGGCCGGATGACGCCGAAGGACATCGCCGCCCGCGCTCTGTCCGAGCACGACCCGGCCGTCCTCGACCAGTTGCTCGCGCTGCCGCAGGCCCATCTGGTGGTCGACGGCTACAACGTCACCAAGACCGGCTATCCGCAGATGCCGCTGGAGAAGCAGCGGCTCAGGCTGCTCGGCCAGCTCTCCGCGCTCGCCGCCCAGACCGGCGCCGAGGTCACCTGTGTCTTCGACGGCGCCGAACTGGTCGCCCCGGTGCTGCTGGCGCCGCCGCGCGGGGTGCGGGTGCTGTTCTCCAAGCCGGGCGTGACGGCGGACGAGCTGATCCGCCAGCTCGTGCGGGCCGAACCGCCGGGCCGGCCGGTCGTCGTGGCCTCCACCGACCGCGAGGTGGCGGACGGCGTCGCCCGCGCCGGCGCCCGCCCGGTGGCCTCTGCGGTACTTCTCAAGCGACTGTCCTGAACGCCCGACGGACGTGCGTCATGCCCCTATTGGGGCTTGTGTGGACGACGGAACGTCAACCGGCTGTCACGCCTGGTGTGTTGAATGCAAAATATGCGGCGAGGGACGGGATTTTCTGCTGTGAGGATTTGAACTGATCACAACTGGGTCACTAGGGTCGGTTCGAACCTCCGAGCGGGTGATCACTCACAAGAAGGAGTTCGTCCTCCGTGGCGTCCCATCGTCGACCCAAGCAGCCGAGCCGCACGCGTGTCACCGTGCTCACCACCGCGGCTGCCGCCGCCGTCGCGCTGAGCGCGAACGCGGCCAACGCCGCCCCGAGCGAGAAGCCGGGCAAGACCGAGGTCAAGGCGCAGGTCGACAAGCTCTACGAGCAGGCCGAGCAGGCCACCGAGAAGTACAACGGCGCCAAGGAGAAGCAGGAGAAGCTCCAGAAGGAGATCTCCACGATCCAGGACAACGTCGCCCGGGGCCAGCAGGACCTCAACAAGCTGCGCGACGGCCTCGGTTCGCTCGCCACCGCCCAGTACCGCAGCGGCGGCATCGACCCCTCGGTCCAGCTCTTCCTCTCCGCCGACCCGGACGACTACCTCGACAAGGCTTCCACGCTCGACCAGTTGAGCGGCCAGCAGGTCGAGGCGCTGAAGAAGATCCAGGACAAGCAGCGCGAACTCGCCCAGCAGCGGGCCGAGGCCACCGAGAAGCTCAAGGACCTCGCCTCCACCCGCACCGAGCTGGGCAAGAAGAAGAAGGAGGTCCAGGGCAAGCTGGGCGAGGCGCAGCGCCTGCTCAACACCTTGACCGCCAAGGAGAAGCAGGCCCTGGCCGCCGAGCAGCAGCGCGCCGACCGCTCCTCCTCCGAGCGTGTCCAGCTCGGCAACGCCGTCCCCGCCTCGGGCCGCGCCGGAGCGGCGTTCTCCGCCGCCCAGAGCAAGATCGGCACCCCGTACGTCTACGGCGCCACCGGCCCCTCCTCGTACGACTGCTCGGGTCTGACCTCCTGGGCCTACGCCCAGGCCGGTGTCTCCATCCCGCGCACCTCCGAGGCGCAGGCCAACATCGGCACCCGGATCTACTCCACGAGCGACCTCCAGGTCGGCGACCTCGTCTTCTTCTTCAACGACATCCACCACGTGGGCCTCTACGCGGGCAACGGCCAGATCCTGCACGCCCCGCGCACCGGCACCGTCGTCCGCTACGAGTCCATGAGCACCATCGGCGGCCCGTTCATGTTCGGCGTCCGCGTCTGACACCCCCGCCACACCCGCCCGAACGGGCGAATCACGGCACCGCGCGACTCCTGGCGCCCCGCCGCTGACCTGCGTCGGCGCCGGGGCGTCACCGTGTGTGCGCACGGCGGTCGTTGGCCGGTGGGTGCCGCTCGGGCTACTGTCTGGCGCGTTTCCCGTCGTCCAGGGGAAGGACCGCCGTGGCGTCCCATCGCCGTCCCGCAACATCCGGATGCGACCGGGGTGCCGCCGCCCTGTGCGTGCTGTCGGCCGCGGCCGCCGCCCTCGGCGCCGTACCCGCCGCCCACGCGGCGCCCCGCGACGGCGCCCGCGCCGAACTGGACCGGCTCTACGCGGCGGCCGAGCGCGCCACCGAGGACTACGACCGGGCCGGCGAGCGCGCGGACAAGCTCCGCCACGAGGTCCGCGACGCCCAGGACCACCTCGCCCGCACCCAGCAGCGGGTCAACTCCCTGCGCGAGCGGCTCGGTTCGCTCGCTGGTGCCGAGTACCGCTCCGGAGGCATCGATCCGGCCGTCGCCCTGCTGTTCTCCGCCGACCCCGACGACTATCTCGACAAGGCGTCCGTCGTCGACCGCGTCGACACCCGTCAGGCGGGACAACTGCGCGAGCTGACCGGCGCGTTGCGCGACCTCGCTCAGGAACGGGCCGAGGCCGGGGCCAGGCTCGGCGACCTGGAGCGCAGCCGCAAGGCGGTGGCCACGCACAAGCGGCAGGTGCGCGAGCGGCTCGCCCGCGCCCGGCGCCTGTTCGACTCGCTGCCCGCCGCCGACCGTTCCGACTACGACCGGCCCTCCCGCTTCGGCCGCCCCGACCTCACCGGCCTCGGCGACCTCGACCCCCGTGCCGCCGCCGCGCTCGCCGCCGCCCGCTCGGCCCTCGGCCGCCCGTACGTGTGGGGCGCCAACGGGCCCTCCGGCTTCGACTGCTCGGGCCTCATGCAGTGGTCGTACGCCCGGGCGGGCGTCCAGCTCCCGCGCACCTCGCAGGCCCAGCGTGACGCCGGACACCGGGTCCCGCTCTCCCAGGCCCGCCCCGGCGACCTGGTGATCTACCGCTCCGACGCCAGCCATGTGGCGATGTACGTCGGCAACGGCCAGGTGATCCACGCGCCCCACCCCGGCGCCGCGGTGCGCTACGACCCGGTCGGCATGCTCCCGGTCTCCGCGGTGACCCGGCCCTGAGCCCAGCCCGCGCCCCGTACGATCGGACGGTGGAAGGCCGGGAGAGGGCGTGGCGAGCGGCGGCGGCGGGACTCTGCCTGCTGCTCCTGCCGGCGTTCTCCGGATGCGGCCACCGCGCCCCCGGCGCCGGCGCCCGCGCCGAGGTGCAGCGGGTGCTCGACCGCCGGGCCGCCGCCCTGCTCCGCCACGACGCGGCCGCGTACGCCACCACCGGCACCCGTACCCCCTACACCCGGCTCCGGGCGCTCCCGCTGGCATCCTGGGCCTACCGGATCACTTCGGTGCGCGCGGACGGCGCCGGTGCCGAGGCCGAGCTGAGCTACCGGGTCGCCGGGCTGGACACCGCGCCCGTCACCGCCCGCCGCACCCTCACCCTGAGCCGCACCGCCGACGGCGGCTGGTACGTCGCCGCCGAGGGGCCCGCGCGGGGCGCCGGGCAGCAGCTCTGGGACCAGGGGACGGTCGCCGCCGTCAGCGGCGCGCACAGCCTGGTGCTGGGCACCGGGCAGAGCACCGGGGAGCTGCGCGGCTACGCCCGGCTCGCCGACCGCGCCGTACCGGCCGTCTCCCGCGCCTGGGGCGCCCGCTGGGCCCGGCGGGTGGTCGTGCTGGTGCCCCGCTCGCTGGACGGCATGGCCGCGCTGCTCGGCTCGCCCGCCGCCCGGTACCGGGGCATCGCGGCCGTCACCACCGCCGAGACACCGGGCGCCGGACGGGCCCCCGCCGACCGTGTGGTGGTCAACCCCGAGGCCTACTCGGCCCTCGGCGACCTGGGCAGACAGGTCGTGCTCAGCCACGAGACCACCCACGTCGCGACCCGCTCCGCGACCACCGCCGCCACCCCGCTCTGGCTGTCCGAGGGATACGCCGACTGGACCGGGTACCTCGGCACGGGCCGCACCCCCGCGGACGTCGCCCCCGAGCTGACCCGCGCCGTCGCGGGCGGACGCGTCCCCGACGTGCTCCCCGCCGACGGGGACTTCGGCTTCACCGGCGACCCGGCCGGGCTGGCCCGCGCCTACGAGTCCGGCTGGCTGGCCTGCCGGATGATCGCGGAGCGCTGGGGCGAGGACGAACTGCGCGCCTTCTACCGGGCCGTCGGCGCCCACCGCACCCGGCCGGGCGCGGTGGAGGGCGCGCTGCGGCAGGTGCTGGGCACCACGCAGGAGGAGTTCACCGCCCAGTGGCGGGACTACGTCCGGGACCGACTGGGCTGACCCTCAGGGCGAGACGGGCGACCCGTCCGCCCGGTCCGCCGCGGCGGGGGCGGCGGCGGGGGGCACCGGGGAGACGGTGGAGCGCCACAGGATGCGGCCCGCCGTCAGGGAGGCGGCGACCAGCAGACCGTTGCGCACGACCATCAGCGTCACGCCGTACCAGTCGCTCGTCACCACGTGGATGAAGCCGATCGGGAACTCCAGCAGCGTGACCAGGGACGCCACGGCGACCATCAGCGCGGGCGCGGTCATCCGCGACGCGCGGTGCGTCAGGCACACCGCGGCCAGGCCGATCAGCCAGACCAGGTACTGCGGGCTGATCACCCGGCTCGTCACCGTGAACAGCAGCACCGCGGTGAACGCGGCCTCGGGCAGGGTCGGTTCGCCGGTCCGCGCCACCCGCAGCCGCCACAGCACGAGCCAGCCGAACACGGCCCCGGTCAGCACCAGCGCGGCCGTGCTCACCACCCCCACCCACGGGCCCAGGAACTCGATCGAGCCGTAGTTCAGCAGGACCTGGCCCTCCCAGCCGAAGTGCCGGGCCAGATGGAAGACCAGCGCGCCCAGCGACTCCACCTCGGTGCCCCGGTCCCGCTGGAAGGTCAGGAAGGCGAAGGCACCCGGCATCGACATCGCGAACAGGACCGCGAGCCCGGACGCCGTCACCGCCGCCGAGGCCCACGTACGGCGCCGGAAGGAGCCCGTCAGCAGCAGTGCCGGCCAGACCTTCACCATCGCGCCGAGCGCGGTCAGCACCCCGGACGCGCGGGGGTGCCGGGCGGCCACCAGCAGCGCGGCCACGGCCGGCGCGGTCACCATCACGTCGTAGCGCGCGTAGACGGTCGGCCCGAGCAGCGGGACGGCCGCCGTCCACAGCCAGGCACCGCGCGGCGAGCGCCCCGGCTCCCGGCCGTAGCGCACCAGCAGGCCGAGCACCGCGAGGTCGGTGAGGCAGCACAGGACGAAGAACGCGTGCGTGTAGTCCAGGAACGGCAGCAGACCGGGGGAGAGGACCGCCAGCGCCGCCGCGGGCGGGTACTGCCAGGTCACGTCGTCCAGCGGAAACGTTCCCTGACGCAGTACCTCGTACCAGCCCCGGTAGATCACCGACACGTCCGAGGTGACGTCCGGGCCCGCGACGGTGATCACCTTGAACACGGTCAGCAGCAGGACGGCACGGCTCGCCCCCCACACCGCCACGAGCCACGCCGCAGACCGCCCGGCGCCCTTGGTGTCCACGTGATCCCCTGCCGTTCGCTCGTGCGCCCTGCGCGCCGGAAGACTCATGATGTCCCTTACGGCCGTGTCCCTGCCACAGACTCCGCCCGGCCCGGTCCCGTAAGTCCCACCCGGTAGGGTCGGCGGCGATGCACAAGACCTTGATCGTGACCAACGACTTTCCGCCCCGCCCCGGCGGCATCCAGGCGTTCCTGCACAACATGGCGCTGCGCCTGGACCCGGACCGGATCGTCGTCTACGCCTCGACCTGGAAGCGCGGCCGGGAGGGCGCCGAGGCGACCGCCGCCTTCGACGCCGAGCAGCCCTTCACCGTCGTACGCGACCGTACGACCATGCTGCTGCCCACCCCGGCGGTGACCCGGCGGGCGGTGGGGCTGCTGCGGGAACACGGCTGCACCTCGGTGTGGTTCGGGGCGGCGGCGCCGCTCGGGCTGATGGCGCCCGCGCTGCGCCAGGCCGGCGCCGAGCGGCTGGTGGCCACCACCCACGGTCACGAGGCGGGCTGGGCCCAGCTGCCCGGCGCCCGCGGGCTGCTGCGCCGGATCGGCGAGTCCACCGACACCATCACCTACCTCGGCGAGTACACCCGGTCCCGGATCGCGGCCGCGCTCACGCCTCAGGCGGCCGGGCGCATGGTCCAACTGCCGCCCGGCGTGGACGAGAAGACCTTCCACCCCGGCTCCGGCGGGGACGAGGTGCGCGCCCGGCTCAAGCTCACCGGCCGGCCGGTCGTGGTGTGCGTCTCCCGGCTGGTGCCGAGGAAGGGCCAGGACACACTGATCCGGGCCATGCCCCTCATCCTCGCCGCCCAGCCGGACGCCGTACTGCTGATCGTGGGCGGCGGCCCCTACGAGGCCGACCTGCGCAGGCTGGCCGCCGAGGCAGGTGTCGCGGACTCCGTACGGTTCACCGGCGCGGTGCCCTGGGCGGAGCTGCCCGCGCACTTCGGCGCCGGGGACGTGTTCGCCATGCCGTGCCGCACCCGGCGCGGCGGGCTGGACGTGGAGGGGCTCGGCATCGTCTACCTGGAGGCGTCCGCGACCGGGCTGCCCGTGGTCGCCGGGGACTCCGGCGGCGCGCCGGACGCCGTGCTGGACGGCGAGACCGGCTGGGTGGTCCGGGGCGGCGAACCCGCCGAGGCCGCCGAACGCATCAACGCCCTCCTCGCCGACGAGGACCTGCGCCGCCGCATGGGCGGGCGCGGACGGCAGTGGGTCGAGGAGAAGTGGCGCTGGGACCTGCTGGCCGAACGCCTGAAGGTACTGCTCTGACACGGCGGCGCCGGGGACTGCCCGGCGCCGCGTCGCTCCACGACGGTTCGTCAGGAGGCGGGCTGCTTGGCGTAGAGCGCCTCGATGTCGGCCGCGTAGTCCTTGGCCACCACGTTCCGCTTCAGCTTCAGCGAGGGCGTCAGGTGTCCCGACTCCTCGGTGAACTGGATCGGCAGGATACGGAACTTGCGCACCGACTCCGCCTTGGAGACCGCCGCGTTGCCGTCGTCCACGGCCGCCTGGACCGCCGCGTTCAGCTCCGGGTCGTCGCGCAGCGACTCCGCCGTGGAACCGGCGGGCTTGCCGTGCTCGGCGGCCCAGCGGCCCAGGAACTCCTCGTCGACGGTGACCAGCGCGCCCACGAACGGCCTCCCGTCGCCCACCACCATGCACTCCGCGACCAGCGCGTGCGCCCGGATGCGGTCCTCGATCACGGCCGGAGCGACGTTCTTGCCGCCCGCGGTGACGATGATCTCCTTCTTGCGGCCGGTGATCCGGAGGTAGCCGTCCTCGTCCAGGGTGCCGATGTCCCCGGTGTGGAACCAGCCGTCGGCCAGCGCCTCGGCGGTGGCGTCCGGGTTGTTCCAGTACTCCTTGAACAGGTGCTCGCCGTGCAGCAGCACCTCGCCGTCGTCCGCTATCCGCACGACCGAGCCGGGCAGCGGCTGGCCGACCGTGCCGATCTTCTGCCGGTCCCACGGATTGAACGCCGTCGCCGCGCAGGACTCGGTCAGGCCGTAGCCCTCCAGCACCGAGAAGCCGATGCCCCGGAAGAAGTGGCCGAGCCGCTCGCCCAGCGGGGCGCCGCCGGAGATCGCGTACTCGCCCCGGCCGCCGAGCACCGCGCGCAGCTTGCCGTAGACCAGCTTGTCGAAGACCTTGTGCTTGAGCCTCAGCTTCAGCGACGGGCCCGACGGGGTGTCCAGCGCGCGGCTGTAGGCGATGGCCACGTCCGCGGCCCTGTCGAAGATCGCGCCCTTGCCGTCGGCCTGCGCCTTGGCCCGCGCGGTGTTGTAGACCTTCTCGAAGACGCGCGGGACACCGAGGATCAGCGTCGGCCGGAAGGCGGACAGCTCCTCGGTGAGGTTCTTGATGTCCGGGACGCAGCCCAGCTTGATCGGCGCCATCATCGGCGCGACCTGCACCAGCCGGCCGAAGACGTGCGCCAGCGGCAGGAAGAGCAGCACGGAGCACTCACCGGTGCGGAACAGCGGACGCAGCCGCTCCACGATGTTGCCGCACTCCGCGAAGAAGCTGCGGTGGGTCAGCACACAGCCCTTGGGGCGCCCGGTGGTGCCGCTGGTGTAGACGATGGTCGCCGGATCGTCCGCCTTGGCCAGTGAGCCGCGCTCGGTGACCGTCGCGTCGGAGACGTCCTGCCCGAGCCGCGTCAGCTCCTCCAGGCCCCCGGCCTCGATCTGCCACATGTGCTTCAGCGCCGGCAGCGACTCGCGCACCGAGTCCACGGCGGCCGCGTGGCCGTCCAGCTCCACGAAGACGGCGGTCGCGCCCGAGTCGGAGAGGATCCAGCGCACCTGCTCCGGCGAACTGGTCTCGTACACCGGCACGGTGACCGCGCCCGCGCTCCAGATGGCGAAGTCCAGCAGGGTCCACTCGTAGCGGGTGCGGGACATCAGGCCGACCCGGTCGCCCGGCTGCACGCCGGCGGCGATCAGGCCCTTGGCGGCGGCGTGCACCTCGGTGAGGAACTGCCGGGCCGTCACGTCCTGCCAGGCGCCGTCCACCTTGCGCGCCATGACGGCGACGTCCGGGTGCTGAGCGGCGTTTCTGCGGACGATGTCCGTCAGGTTGCCGTCGGCGGGGACCTCGTACAGAGCCGGAAGGCTGAACTCGCGCAAAACTGCTGCTCCTCGGGGCGGGTGCTCGCGGGGTCCCGCCTGCCGGGTTGTTTCTCCGGAGCACGACCGGACTGCCCGGACGTTACCCGCCGGTATGACCTCTGGGACAGGGGGTCCGTGCCAGATGTTCCATGCGTCACACGGGATGTCCCCCTTGAGCGCACAGTAGTCCACCACTTGACCAACGAGCGAGTAACCGCAGGCCAGACGGGCCACTGTTCACGTAGACCGCACACCTCTACCCTTGATCGCCATGGCTTCCACACCCGCCCGCGGCCCCCGGACCCGCGTCCACGTGATCAGCGACGTGCACGGGAACGCCCGTGATCTCGCGCGGGCCAAAGAAGGCGCCGACGCGCTGATCTGCCTCGGCGACCTCGTCCTCTTCCTCGACTACGCCGACCACTCGCGCGGCATCTTCCCCGACCTGTTCGGCGCGGAGAACGCCGACCGGATCGTGGAGCTGCGCACCGCCCGCCGCTTCGAGGAGGCGCGCGCCTTCGGACGGAAACTGTGGTCGGGGATCGGCACCGACCGGGAGGCCGCGATCGAGCGGGCGGTACGCCGCCAGTACGCCGAGATGTTCGCCGCCTTCCCCACTCCGACCTACGCCACCTACGGCAACGTCGACATGCCGGCCCTGTGGCGTGAGTACGCCGGACCCGGCACCACCGTGCTGGACGGCGAGCGGGTGGAGATCGGCGGCCGCGTCTTCGGCTTCGTCGGCGGCGGCCTGCGCACCCCGATGCGCACCCCGTACGAGATCGACGACGAGGAGTACGCGGCGAAGATCGAGGCCGTCGGCGAGGTCGACGTGCTCTGCACCCACATCCCGCCCGAGGTGCCGGAACTGGTCTACGACACCGTCGCGCGCCGCTTCGAGCGCGGCAGCCGCGCCCTGCTGGCCGCCATCGAGCGCACCCGGCCCCGCTACTCCCTGTTCGGCCACGTCCACCAGCCGCTCGCCCGCCGGATGCGGATCGGCGCGACCGAGTGCGTGAACGTGGGCCACTTCGCCGGGACCGGCAACCCGTGGGCGCTGGAGTGGTGACGGCGTGCCCGGGGCGGCGCGGTAGCCTTCACGCTGCACACACGTGCGCACCCCGCGCGTGAGAGAACGTCCGGCCGCATCTGGAGGAGCCACGGCGATGGCGGAACACACCAGTTCGAGCATCACGATCGAGGCGGCCCCGGCCGATGTCATGGCGGTGATCGCCGACTTCTCCCGCTACCCGGACTGGACCGGCGAGGTGAAGGAGGCCGAGGTCCTGGAGACCGACGGCCGCGGCCGCGCCGAGGAGGTCCGCCTCGTCATGGACGCGGGCGCCATCAAGGACGACCAGACCCTCGCCTACACCTGGACCGGCGAGCACGAGGTCTCCTGGACCCTGGTGAAGTCCCAGATGCTCCGCTCCCTGGACGGCAGCTACCTGCTCAAGTCCGTGGGCCCCGGCTCCACCGAGGTCACCTACCGCCTCACCGTGGACGTCAAGATCCCCATGCTCGGCATGATCAAGCGCAAGGCCGAGAAGGTCATCATCGACCGGGCGCTGGCAGGCCTGAAGAAGCGCGTCGAGACGGGTTCCTGACCCCGCGTCCCGCTCCGGCCGCGCCGAGGCTCCGTTACCGTTCAGCCTCATGCGCACCCTCCTGATCACCGGGCCCGGCGGCAGCGGCCGCACCAGTGTCGCCGCCGCCACCGGGCTCGCCGCGGCCCGCACCGGCGCCCGTGTGCTCGTGCTCGGCGCCGACCGTGCCGACACGCTCGGCGCCGCCCTCGGCACGGTGACGGGGCCCACGCCCACCGAGGCCGCCGAGAACCTCACCGTCTGGCGCCCCGACGCCGGCGCCCGCTTCCGCGAGGACCTCACCGCCTTCCAGAGCCGCGCCGGAACCGTCCTCGACCTGCTCGGCGCCTCCCGCCTGGACGCCGAGGAGGTCACCCCGCTGCCGGGCGCCGAGGAGCTGTCCGTGCTGCGCGCCCTGCGCGACGCGGCCCTCTGCGAGCGCTACGACCTGCTCGTGGTCGACCTCCCCCCGCTGGCCCGGGCCCTCGCCCTGCTCGCGCTGCCCGAGGAACTCCGCCGCTACCTGCGCCGCCTCCTGCCGCCCGAGCGGCAGGCCGCCCGCGCCCTGCGCCCGGTCCTCGGCCGCCTCGCCGGGGTCCCCATGCCGGCCGACCGGCTGTACGAGACGGCCGCCCGCTGGGACCTGGAGCTCGCCGCCGTCGAAGCCGTCCTCGCCGACAAGGGCACCACGGTCCGCCTGGTCGCCGAACCCGGCCCGGCCGGGGACGACGCCGTCCGCACCGCCACGCTCGGCCTCGCCCTGCGGGGACTGCGCCCCGAGACCGTGATCGCCAACCGTGTGCTGCCCGAGTCCGCCGACGGCACCTGGCTCGCCGGCCCCCGCGCCCAGCAGCTCAAGACCCTGGCCGACTGGGCCGGGGAGTACGACGTGCACACCGTCCCCCACCTCGGCCGTGACCCGCGCGGCACCGACGACCTCACCGCGCTCGCCCCGCCCGGCGTCAACCCCGTGCCCGCCCCCGTCGAGTGGCCGGTCACCGACCGCCTCGCCGAGGACGGCACCCTCGTCTGGCGGCTCCCGCTGCCCGGTGCCGTACGCGACGACCTCGACCTCATCCGGCGCGGAAACGAACTCGTCGTCACCGCCGGGCCCTTCCACCGGATCGTCGCCCTGCCCTCCGCCCTGCGCCGCTGCACCGTCGCCGGGGCCGCCCTGACCGACGGCGAGCTGTGCGTCCGGTTCGCGCCCGATCCCGCCCTGTGGCCCGGCACGAGACGGTGAACGGACTGCGCCGTTCGGGTAACGTCGAAGACGCGAACCGTAGTCAGGAGCCCGCCATGAGCGAAGAGCGCCCCGCAGCCCAGCCCCCCGAGGAGCCCGAAGCTCCTGAAGCGCCGCGCACGGGCGACGCCGACGCCTGGGCCACCGCCACCGCGGAGGACCTGGCCGCCGAGAAGGCCCGCCGCCGCGGCAACGGCCCGCCGCCCCCCGGCACGGCCGCCGAGGAGCTCGGCCGGCTCATCGACTCGGTGGCCGACAGGCTCTCCGGCCTGCGGTCCCCGTTGCTCGGCGCGGTCGCCGGGCCCGCCGCCCAGCAGGCGGTGCGCCAGATGGTCCAGCAGGCCAAGGCCGCCGTCGAACCGGTCGTCGAGCGCAACCCCCAGGTCTTCGACCACCTCGCCGCCGCGGGCAGCGAGCTGCTCGCCGCCTACCGCTCCGCCGTCCAGGCCCAGGAGCGGCGCTGGACCACCGGCCCCACCCCGCCGCCGGCGGACGAGCCGCCGGCCGGCCGCCGCGACCCCGGCGAGGGCACCGGACCGGGCGAGCGCATCGACCTGGACTGACGGTCTGCCCCCGTGGGGCCTCGGGTACCGTTGGCCCTAGCGGGGCTCGACCGGAACTGAGGGATTCATGGGACTCACCATCGGCGTCGACATCGGCGGCACCAAGATCGCGGCCGGCGTGGTCGACGAGGAAGGCAACATCCTCTCGACCTTCAAGGTGCCGACCCCCAGCACGCCCGAGGCCATCGTGGACGCCATCGCCTCGGCCGTGGAGGGCGCGCGTGCCGGACACGACATCGTCGGCGTGGGCATCGGTGCGGCCGGCTACGTGAACCGGCAGCGCTCGACCGTGTACTTCGCGCCCAACATCGACTGGCGCCAGGAACCGCTCAAGGAGAAGGTCGAGGCCCGCGTGGGCCTCCCGGTCGTCGTGGAGAACGACGCCAACGCGGCCGCCTGGGGCGAGTACAAGTTCGGCGCGGGCAAGGGCCACCGCAACGTCATCTGCATCACGCTAGGCACCGGCCTGGGCGGCGGCATCATCATCGGCAACAAGCTGCGCCGGGGTCACTTCGGCGTGGCCGCCGAGTTCGGCCACATCCGGATGGTCCCGGACGGCCTGCTGTGCGGCTGCGGCTCGCAGGGCTGCTGGGAGCAGTACGCCTCCGGCCGCGCCCTGGTGCGGTACGCCAAGCAGCGCGCCAACGCCACCCCGGAGAACGCCGACATCCTGCTCGGCCTCGGCGACGGCACCCCCGACGGCATCGAGGGCAAGCACATCTCGGTGGCCGCCCGCCAGGGCGACCCGGTGGCCGTGGACTCCTACCGGGAGCTGGCCCGCTGGGCGGGCGCCGGCCTCGCGGACCTGGCCTCGCTCTTCGACCCCTCCGCCTTCATCGTGGGCGGCGGCCTCTCGGACGAGGGCGAGCTGGTCCTCGACCCGATCCGCAGGTCCTACAAGCGCTGGCTGGTGGGCGGCAACTGGCGCCCGGTGGCCGACGTCATCGCCGCCCAGCTCGGCAACAAGGCCGGCCTGGTCGGCGCGGCGGACCTGGCGAGGGAGCCGGACCCGGTCATGTAGACCGGACGAGTGCACCGGCCTCAGGGGCGCGGGGACCGGTCCCCGCGCCCCGAGTAGGTTGGCCACATGCCATCCCCGTTCCCCAACTCCCGTACGGAGTCAGACGGTTCCGCGGTCATCAGGGTGCTCAGCTACAACGTCCGCTCCCTGCGCGACGACGTGGAAGCCCTGGCACGGGTGATCAACGCCTGCGCCCCGGACGTGCTCCTCCTCCAGGAGGCCCCCCGCTTCTTCCGCTGGCGCAAGAAGCTGGCCCGCCTCGCCAAGGACACCGGCCTCGTCTACCTCACCGGCGGAGCCCCCGCCGCGGGCCCCGCGATCCTCTGCTCCCTGCGGGCCCGGGTCGAGCGCACCGAGGACGTCCTGCTGCCGCTCACCCCCGGCCGGCACCGAAGGGGTCTCGCCACCGCGGTCGTCCGCTTCGGCACGGCGCGTGTCGGACTCGTCTGCTGCCACCTCGGCCTTGAGAAGGCCGAACGCCGAACCCAGAGCGGCCTGCTCCTGGACCGCCTGGGCGAACTGGGCGTGGACCACGCCGTGATCGGCGGCGACATCAACGAGGGCCCGGCCGGCCCCGCCTTCACCCGGCTCGCCGAAGCCCTCCAGGACGCCGCCGCCGTGGCCCCCCGGGGCGGCACGGACACCTTCCCCGCCGAGGCACCGGCCCGCCGCATCGACGCCGTCCTCGCCACCCGGGGCATCGAGGTGCTCGCCTGCGGCGTCCCCACCGGACTGCCCGGCGTCACCGGGAGCGACCTGAGGGCGGCCACGGACCACCTCCCGGTCCTGGCCGCCCTCAGAATCCCGGCGAGCTCCCGGTAGGGCTCAGACGACGGCCCCCCGGCCGGGGTCGTCGTCACCCTCGTCGTCCGTGCGCATCCGGGTCACCAGGGTGACGAACCCGCCGAGGAAGCCGCCGATGGCGAGCGTCGTCAGCCACCACGTCATCTCCCAGCCCAGCAGCACGGCGAGCAGCAGCAGGACGGGCCCGCCGACCACCCCGAGCCACGCGAACTTGGCCGTGGTGTCGGCGACGGGCAGCGGGGGCGGCTCGGGCGGTACGAAATGCCCCTCGTCGTCGTCATCGTCGTCGCCGGACTCCCCGGCGGTGTCCCCGGCCGGCTCGGCCGGGGTGTGGTCGCGCGGGCCGACGCCGGGAGCGAAGGTGACCGAGCTCCCCAGCGGCCGTACCGGCGCGGGCTTCTCACCGGTACCGTCCTCGTTTGGCTCCGGCTCCGTGTCCTTCTCCGGGAGCGCGAGGTCCTCGATGGAGCGGAAGGGCCTGGAGCCGGGCGGGTCCGGCGGCTCGTCGCCGTACCCCGCGACGATGGCACGCCAGGCGGCGTCCTCGTCGAAGGGCGTGCCGTGCTCGTCCGGCTCGCGGCCCTCGCGGTCGGAGTCGTGCTCAGCCAACGGGAGCCGTCCCTTCCTCACCGACACGTGGAGCGAGCCGGTCGAAGAAGGTGATGCTCTCCTCGACGATCCGGTCCGCGTCATGGTCCAACGTCGCCACGTGGTAGCTCTGTTCCAGCACGCTCTCGGTCACGTCCGTGGAGGACACCCGGCTCAGCACCCGCGCCGAGTCGGCGGCCGGGACCACGTGGTCGACGGCGCTGCGCAGCAGCAGCAGCGGCTGCGTGACCTGCGGCAGCTCACCGTCCAGCACGCGCAGGAAGCGGCGCAGGGAGTGGGCGGCGTGCAGCGGGACCCGGTCGTAGCCCAGCTCGGTGACGGCGCCCTTGGCGATGTCGCTGGCGATCCCCCTGGTCGAGGGCACCAGGTGCCGGAGCACGGGCAGGGCGTGCGCGGCGAGTCCGTGCACCCGGTTCGCCGGGTTGACGACCACCACGCCGGTGACGCGCTCGCCGTGCCTGGCGGCCAGCCGCAGCGCCAGCGCGCCGCCCATGGACAGCCCCGCGACGAACACCCGCTCGCAGCGCTCGGAGAGCTGCCGCAGCTCACGGTCGACGTGCGCGTACCAGTCCTCCCAGCCGGTGACCCGCAGGTCCTCCCAGCGGGTGCCGTGACCGGGCAGCAGGGGCAGCGACACCGACAGGCCGTGCGCGGCGAGGTGCTCCGCCCAGGGGCGCAGCGACTGGGGCGAGCCGGTGAAACCGTGGCAGAGGAGAACCCCCACCTCCCCGCCGTCGTGGCGGTACGGCTCGGCTCCGGGAAGGACCGGCACCTTTGGGGCTCCTGTTCCGGTATGTGGATCTCTGGGGAGTGCGGTACGGGCGGATGTGCTTCACCGTACGCGACCGCGTCGCCACCGACCAGGGTCGTCGGCGCCATCGGCGGCGGTCCGGGTTAAGGTCTGTGCGACGGAAACGGGAGGCACGCGGGTGTTGTACGGCACGATGAAGGTTGCCATCGGAGGGCCGCTGAAGGTCGCCTTCAGACCCTGGGTCGAGGGACTGGAGAACATCCCGGCCGAGGGGGCCGCCATTCTGGCGAGCAACCACCTGTCCTTCTCGGACTCGTTCTTCCTGCCCACGATGCTGGACCGCAAGGTCACCTTCATCGCCAAGGCCGAGTACTTCACCACCCCCGGAGTCAAGGGACGGCTGACGGCCGCCTTCTTCAAGGGCGTCGGGCAGCTCCCCGTCGACCGCTCCGGTGCGCGGGGTGCGGGCGAGGCCGCGATCAAGAGCGGCATAGAGGTGCTGGAACGCGGTGAGCTGTTCGGCATCTATCCCGAGGGCACCCGCTCGCCCGACGGCCGCCTCTACCGGGGCAAGCCCGGCGGTCTGGCCCGCGTGGCGCTGGCCACCGGGGCGCCGGTGATCCCGGTCGCGATGATCGACACCGAGAAGATCCAGCCGCCCGGCAAGGTGATGCCGAAGCTGATGCGTCCCGGCATCCGGATCGGCAAGCCGCTGGACTTCAGCCGCTACCAGGGCATGGAACACGACCGGTTCGTGCTGAGGGCGGTGACGGACGAGGTCATGTACGAGATCATGAAGCTCTCCGGCCAGGAGTACGTCGACATCTACGCGACCGCCGCCAAGCGGCAGATCGCGGAGGCGGCGAAGGCGGCGAAGGAAGCCGGCAAGGCCGGGAAGGACGCGGCGAAGGCGGAGAGGACCGGGGCCTAGCGACCCGGCCCGGGGGAGGCGGGGGCGCCATGGCCAGGGGCGAACGGGTCATGCGGATGTCGGTCGAGCTGCCGCTGTGGCGCGCGCTCACCGGCTACCGCGTCCTGACCATGCTGTACGCGATCGGTCTGGGCGCCGCCGCCCGCACCCACTTCGTGCGCCCCTGGCTGGCCCTCGCCTACTACGCGCTGCTGGTCCTGTGGACCCTCGCCACCGTGACCCGGGTGACCAGCGCGGCCCGCTGCACCCGGCGGTTCCTCGCGGCCGACCTGGCCGTGGCGGTCCTCGGCATCCTGCTCACCCCGCTCGCCGACGACCCGCAGCGGATCGCGGACGGCGGTTCCACCCTGCCGTCGATATGGACGGCGGGCGCGGTGCTGGCCTTCGCCCTCAAGGGCGGCTGGCGCTGGGCGGCCGGCGCCTCCACGGCGGTCGCCGCGGCCAACCTGGTCGAGCGGGGCGCCCCGGCGCGGGACACCGTGCACAACGTGATCCTGGTCTGGGTCGCGGCCATCGCCATCGGCTACGTGGTCGAGGTGGCCCGCGCCTCCGAGCGCACCCTCGCCCGCGCCCTGGAGATCGAGGCCGCCACCCGCGAGCGGGAGCGCCTGGCCCGCGACATCCACGACGGCGTGCTCCAGGTCCTGGCCATGGTGCAGCGGCGCGGCGCGGTCATCGGCGGCGAGGCGGCCGAACTGGGCCGGCTCGCCGGGGAACAGGAGATCGCCCTGCGCACCCTGGTCTCCAAAGGTCTGCTCCCCGCCGCCTCGACGCCCGCCGGGCAGGCATCGGCCGGCACCGGCCCGCTCGACCTGCGCTCGCTGCTCGCCCCGTACGCCGGGTCCCGCGTGAGCCTCGCCGAACCGGGGGCGCCGGTCACGCTGGAGGCGGCGGCGGCGCGGGAGGTGGCGGCCGCCGTCGGGGCGGCGCTGGACAACGTGCGGCGGCACGCGGGCGAGGACGCCCGTGCCTGGATCCTGGTCGAGGACGAGCCCGGCGAGATCGTCGTCACCGTCCGCGACGACGGCCCCGGCATACCGAAGGGCCGGCTCGCGCTGGCCGAGGGAGAGGGCCGGCTCGGCGTGGCCCAGTCGATCCGGGGACGGCTGCGCGAACTCGGCGGCAGCGCCGAGGTGATCTCCGTGCCCGGCCAGGGCACCGAGGTCGAGTTGAAGGTACCGAAGAGCGCCGGGACGGCGCGGGGGAAGGCGGAACGGCGATGACCGAGCAGGACCCGATCAAGGTGATGGTGGTCGACGACCACCCCATGTGGCGCGACGCGGTCGCCCGCGACCTGGCCGAGTCCGGGCTGCACGTCGTCGCCACGGCGGGCGACGGCGAGCAGGCGGTGCGCCGCGCCATGGCCGCCGCCCCGGACGTGCTGGTGCTCGACCTCAACCTGCCCGCCAAGCCCGGTGTGCAGGTCTGCAAGGAACTCATCGCCCACGACCCGGCCCTGCGCGTCCTGGTGCTCTCCGCCAGCGGCGAGCACGCCGACGTGCTGGAGGCCGTGAAGTCGGGCGCCACCGGCTATCTGCTGAAGTCGGCGTCCACCGGTGAACTGCTGGACGCGGTCCGCCGTACCGCCGTCGGCGATCCGGTGTTCACCCCCGGCCTCGCCGGACTGGTCCTCGGCGAGTACCGGAGGCTGGCCGCCGAGCCCGCGCCGGCCCCCGAGGCCGGAGCGCCGGGCGCGCCGCGGCTCACCGAGCGGGAGACCGAGGTGCTGCGCCTGGTCGCCAAGGGCCTGAGCTACAAGCAGATCGCGGAACGCCTGGTCATCTCGCACCGCACGGTCCAGAACCACGTCCAGAACACCCTGGGCAAGCTCCAGCTCCACAACCGGGTGGAACTGGTGCGGTACGCGATCGAGCGCGGCCTGGACGACGACTGATTCACCGGTTTCGCCCTTTCCACCTCGTTGGGTGACGGGTATCACCATTAGCGTGACTGAGTCGGTCATCGCGGCGAAAGGGACGGACCATGCGCGTCGGAGTGCTGACCGGAGGCGGCGACTGCCCGGGCCTCAACGCCGTCATCCGGGCCATGGTCCGCAAGGGCGTCCAGGAGTACGGCTACGACTTCACCGGCTTCCGGGACGGCTGGCGCGGCCCTCTCGAAGGCCGGACCGTCCCGCTCGACATCCCCGCCGTGCGCGGCATCCTCCCGCGCGGCGGCACCATCCTCGGCTCCTCGCGCACCAACCCCCTCAAGGCCGAGGACGGGGTGCGCCGCGTCCGGGAGACCCTCGCCGAACAGGGCGTCGACGCGCTGGTCGCCATCGGCGGCGAGGACACCCTCGGCGTCGCCGCGACCCTGTACGAGAAGCACGGCGTGCCCTGCGTCGGTGTGCCCAAGACCATCGACAACGACCTGTCCGGCACCGACTACACCTTCGGCTTCGACACCGCCGTGAACATCGCCACCGAGGCCATCGACCGGCTGCACACCACCGCCGAGTCCCACATGCGGGTGCTGGTCTGCGAGGTGATGGGCCGGCACGCGGGCTGGATCGCGCTGCACTCCGGGCTCGCCGGCGGCGCCAACGTCATCCTCATCCCCGAGCACCGCTTCGACCTGGACGAGGTGTGCGGCTGGATCACCTCCCGCTTCGAGGCGGCCTACGCCCCGATCGTGGTCGTCGCCGAGGGGGCGATGCCGAGGGACGGCGAGATGGTGCTCAAGGACGAGTCGCACGACTCCTTCGGCCACGTCCGGCTGTCCGGGGTGGGGGAGTGGCTGGCCAAGCAGATCGAGCGGCGCACCGGCAAGGAGGCCCGCACCACCGTGCTCGGGCACGTCCAGCGCGGCGGCACCCCGAGCGCCTTCGACCGCTGGCTCGCCACCCGCTTCGGTCTGCACGCCGTCGACTGCGTCCGCGACGGCGACTTCGGCAAGATGGTCGCCCTGCGGGGCACCCGCATCGTGCGCATCCCGATCTCCGAGGCGACCGCCCGGCTGAAGACGGTCGACCCGGAGCTGTACGCGGAGGCCGGGGTGTTCTTCGGCTGACCCCCCGCTACGATCCGGTGCGCGCCGTCAGCAGCCCGGAGACCAGCTCCCGCACCAGACCGGCGCCGTTGACGGTCAGCACCGACTCCGGGTGGAACTGCACCGACGCGAACCGCCCCGAGCGCAGCGCGTGCACCTCGCCGTCCGGGGTACGGCTCACCTGCACGCCGTGCGCGGCGAGTTCCCGCGCGGCCTCGTCGTCGCAGCGGGCGGTGAAGCTGTTGTAGAAGCCGACCGTCTCCGCCCGCCCGAACAGGTCGATCACCGTCTGCGCCCCCTGGTACGGCACCCGCTTGCGGACGATGTCGAGCCCGAGCTCCGCCGCGATCAGCTCGTGCCCCAGGCACACCCCGAGCACCCCGTGCCGGTGCTCGCGCAGCACGGTCGCGGTCAGCCCGCGCAGCCGCCGCATCCTCGCGTCGCCCGCGTCCGAGGGGTCACCGGGGCCCGGCCCGAGGACCACCGGGCCCTCGTGCGCCCGCACCGCCTCCGTCAGCCCCGGCTCGTCGAAGCGCCGTACGGTCACCTCCAGGCCGCCCGAGCGCAGCACGTGCGCCAGCATCGCGGTGAAGGTGTCCTCACCGTCGACCACCAGGGCGTGGGCGCCCAGCGGCGCGGCCGGTTCCCGCATCCGCAGCCAGAACGGCGCCAGCGCCGAGCGGCGCCCGTCCAGCGCGGCCCGCACCCGCGGGTCCTCCGCCAGCCGGGGCCGCTCCCGCTCCGTGCGCGGCCGGGCCGGGCGCACCCCGAGCGCGGCCAGGACGCCCGCCGCCTTGGCGTGGGTCTCGGCCACCTCGCCGGCCGGGTCCGAGCCGCGCACCAGGGTCGCGCCGACCGGCACGCTCAGCCGGCCGTCGGCGGCAATGTCGGCGGTGCGGATCAGGATGGGGGAGTCCAGGGTGCGGGCGCCCCCGGCGTCCCGGCCGAGCAGGGCGAGCGCGCCCGCGTAGTAGCCGCGCCCGGTGGGCTCGTACCGCTCGATGACGCGGCAGGCGTTCTGCACGGGCGAGCCGGTGACGGTCGCGGCGAACATGGTCTCGCGCAGCACGTCCCGGACGTCCAGCGAGGTCTTCCCGCGCAGCTCGTACTCGGTGTGCGCGAGATGGGCCATCTCCTTCAGCCGGGGGCCGACCACGACGCCGCCCCGGTCGCCGACGGTGCACATCATCTTCAGTTCCTCGTCGACCACCATGGACAGCTCCTCGGTCTCCTTGGCGTCGGCGAGGAAGTCCAGCAGGTGCTCCGGGGTCGGCCCCCCGGCGGGATAGCGGTACGTCCCGCTGATCGGGTTCATCACCACCGTGCCGCCGGACATCCGCACATGGACCTCGGGACTCGCCCCGACCAGCGTGCGCCCACCCGTCGCCCGCCCCCGCCCTTCCGGGGAAGGCCCTTCGGGCCCTTTCCCGGTGTGCACCACGAACGTCCAGTACGCGCCCCGCTCGCCCGTCAGCAGCCTGCGGAACAGCGCGAGCGCGTCGGCCCGCGAGAACCCGGGGATCTCGCCCCGGTAGGTCCGCCGGATCACGAAGTTGGCGCCCTCGCCCCGCCCGATCTCCTCGCGCAGCACCCGGCCGACGATCTCCCCGTACTCCTCGTCGGGCACGTCGAACCCGCCGTCCTCGACCCGCACCGGGTGGGTGGGCAGGGTGTCCAGCGCCCACGCGAGGGGGACCTCGTACGACTCCTCGGGGTGCAGCACCAGCAGCGGGGTGCCGTCGTCGCGGACGTCGAAGCCGCGCTCGCGGATCTGCCGGAACGGGATCAGCGCCAGGCCCTCGTCGGGCAGGTCGGCCAGCGCGTCGTGGGAGGTGACCGGGCCGAGCAGCACCTCCACGCGGGAGGTGTCGCGGCCTGGGGTGCGGCGGTGCAGCAGGGCGAAGGGACGGTCGCCGTCGGCGAGACGGGCCAGGTCGGGCAGGTTCATGGGGGTCCTTGTGCGTCGGGCGGTCCAAAAGCGGGGACGACGGACGCCGTTCGTGGAGCGGACCCCGGAAAACACCGAAGGCCGCCCCCCGGGCGGCCTTCGCGTAGGTCTCGGTGCTGCGCGCGAATCAGTGGGCCGCCGAAAGAGCGGTCCACCACCAGTTCTGGATCTGCTGCGCGAACATGGCGCCGACCCTACCGCACCGGTCCGTCCCGGCGGAGGCAGGGGCGTCCACGGAGCAGTCACCCCGTCTCACCCTTCGAGCGAGGCGGGGACCACCGGTTGCGACCCCGTAATGTGGGGAGGGTGACCGTGAACGCTGATTCCCGAGCCGTGGCCGCCGAGGCGACCTGGCGAGACCTGCCCGCGGCGCAGCAGCCCGAATACCCGGATACCGAGGCTCTGCGCGAAGTGATCGCGGAGCTGTCGACCTATCCGCCCCTCGTCTTCGCGGGCGAGTGCGACCAGTTGCGCGCCCGGCTCGCCGCCGTCGCCAAGGGTGAGGCGTTCCTGCTCCAGGGCGGCGACTGCGCCGAGTCCTTCGACGCGGTGAGTGCCGAGCACATCCGGGCCAAGGTCAAGACGATCCTCCAGATGGGCGCCGTGCTGACGTACGCCGCGTCCGTCCCGGTGGTCAAGGTCGGGCGGATCGCGGGCCAGTACTCCAAGCCGCGCTCCAAGCCCACCGAGACCCGCGACGGCGTGACCCTGCCGGTGTACCGGGGCGACTCCGTCAACGGCTTCGACTTCACCGAGAAGAGCCGCTACCCGGACCCCGAGCGGCTGAAGCGGATGTACCACGCCTCCGCCTCCACGCTGAACCTGGTCCGCGCCTTCACCACCGGCGGCTACGCCGACCTGCGCCAGGTGCACGCCTGGAACCAGGACTTCGTGAGGTCCTCGCCCTCCGGCCAGCGCTACGAGCAGCTCGCCCGCGAGATCGACCAGGCGCTGAACTTCATGCGGGCCTGCGGCGCGGAGCCGGAGGAGTTCAAGACCGTCGAGTTCTACTCCTCGCACGAGGCGCTGCTGCTGGACTACGAGTCCGCGCTGACCCGCGTCGACTCCCGCACCGGCAAGCTGTACGACGTCTCCGGGCACATGGTGTGGATCGGCGAGCGCACCCGGCAGATGGACGGCGCGCACATCGAGTTCGCGTCCAAGATCCGCAACCCGATCGGCATCAAGCTGGGCCCGACCACCACGGCCGAGGACGCGCTGCGCTACATCGACCGCCTCGACCCCGACCGCGAGCCGGGCCGGCTGACG
The DNA here is from genome assembly GCF_053596035.1 of Streptomyces sp. NPDC001781. Taxonomy (NCBI): domain Bacteria; kingdom Bacillati; phylum Actinomycetota; class Actinomycetes; order Kitasatosporales; family Streptomycetaceae; genus Streptomyces; species Streptomyces sp. NPDC001781. The sequence continues at coordinate 82,419 of NZ_JBSFFI010000005.1, forward strand.
TTCATCGTCCGCATGGGCGCCGACAAGATCCGCGACCGGCTGCCCGAGCTGGTGGAGAAGGTCACGGCGTCCGGCGCCACGGTGGCCTGGGTGACCGACCCGATGCACGGCAACACCTTCGAGGCGGCCTCCGGGCACAAGACCCGCCGCTTCGACGACGTGCTGGACGAGGTCAAGGGCTTCTTCGAGGTCCACAAGGGCCTGGGCACCCACCCAGGCGGCATCCACGTGGAGCTGACCGGTGACGACGTCACCGAGTGCGTGGGCGGCGGCGACGAGATCTTCGTCGACGACCTCCACCAGCGCTACGAGACGGCCTGCGACCCCCGGCTGAACCGCAGCCAGTCGCTGGACCTCGCCTTCCTGGTCGCGGAGATGTACCGGGACCAGTGAGGTCGCCTCGCCGCGGAGCGTGAAGTAGGGCGCGGATCACACGCGATCCGCGCCCTTCCCCTTCCCCGGCCCCCGCTCACTGGGTTAGGTTAGGTTTGCCTCACCGAGATCCGGCGACGGCGCTACACGGCGGTTTCGTCGGGAGGTGGACCTGGTGTTCGTCTGCAGTTGCTTCGGCGTCACCGAGCAGCAGGTCAAGCGGCACGCCGAGAACGGCGCCTGCACCCCGCGCCAGATCGCCTCCGCCTGCAAGGCCGGCACCGACTGCGGCGGCTGTGTCCGTCGCATCCAGGCCCTTCTCGGCCGGGGCGCGTGCCCGCGCCGCGAGCAGATCGCCGAGCGCCCGCCGGTGCTCGTCACCGCCACCGCCGAGGCGCCCGTACGCCGCCTCGGTGACGCCGCCTGACCCCGCCCGGCCCTTGGGTTCAGCCCGCGTCCGGCTGGACCTGCTCGATCACCGTGGACAGGTAGAGCGGCTCGCCCAGCTTCTCGATCAGGTCGAGCTGGGTGTCGAGGTAGTCGATGTGCAGTTCCTCGTCGGCGAGGATCGCCTCGAAGACGTTGGCCGAGGTGATGTCGCCCTTCGCGCGCATGATCTCCACGCCCCGGCGCAGCCGGTCGATGGCCTCGACCTCGATCTGCCGGTCCGCCCGGAACATCTCCGTCACCGTCTGGCCGACCGAGACGTGGAACAGCCGCTGGTAGTTGGGCAGGCCGTCCAGCATCAGGATGCGGTCGGTCAGGGTCTCCGCGTGCCGCATCTCGTCGAAGGACTCGGCCCTGGTGTACCGGGCGAGCTTGGTCCACCCCTTGTGGTCCTGGAGCTTGGCGTGCAGGAAGTACTGGTTGATCGCGGTCAGCTCGGCGGTGAGCTGTTCGTTGAGCAGCTCGATGACCTCGGGGTCGCCTGACATCGCAGTGGGCTCCTTCCGGACATTCCTGGCAGATTCTGCCGCATGATTCCACCGGCGCCCCGAGCCGTCCAGTAAGCGCACACTTAGTGGTTTATGCCCGAAATGTTCCTGCACTGGTCCGGTACACCCCGCCGGGTCTGTCAGGATGGAGGCATGGGGCATCCGGTGGAACGCGCGTCTGGGACGGGGGCAGCGGCAGATCTTCCGCCGGGGCAGCGGCACCAGCGCGGCTGGCCGGTCACGCACTACGGGCCCGTGCCCAAGTTCCGCCCCGAGCGCTGGGACTTCCGGGTCTTCGGCGCCACCGCCGACGGCGACAAGCGGTCCTGGACCCACGAGGAGTTCACCGCCCTGCCGTACGCCACCGTCGTGGCGGACCTGCACTGCGTGACGAAGTTCAGCATGCTCGGCGCCGAGTGGGGCGGGGTGCCCGCCCGCGCGATCCTCGACCTGGTCCCGCCGGCGCCGGAGGTCACCCACGTGATGGTCTGGGCGGAGTACGGCTTCAGCGCCAACCTCCGGCTGGCCGACTTCGCCGACGACCGGGCCATCTTCGCCATCCACAAGGACGGCGAACTCCTCACCGCCGAGCACGGCTTCCCGGCCCGCCTGGTCGTCCCGCACCTGTACGCCTGGAAGGGCCCGAAGTGGGTCCGGGGCGTGGAGTACATGACCGCCGACCGCCGGGGCTTCTGGGAACAGCGCGGATACCACAACGTGGGCGACCCCTGGAAGGAACAGCGCTACTCCTACCAGGAGGAGCCGGGCGACGGTCCGGAGCTCTGAGCCAGGTCCCGGCCGTCCCGGAGGCGCTTGAGCCGGGCCACGTCCGCCGCGTGGCCCTCCTTGCCGCCGGGGGTCTCGATGACCAGCGGGACGCCCGCCGTGGCCGGGTGCGCCATCAGGGCGCGGAACGGCTCCTCGCCGATGTGCCCGGAGCCGATGTTCTCGTGGCGGTCCTTGTGCGCGCCGGCCACGTCCTTGGAGTCGTTGGCGTGGATCAGCTTCAGCCGTCCCTCGCCCACGGTCTCCACCAGCAGATCGAGGGTCTGCCGCATGCCGTCCGGACCGGTCAGGTCGTGCCCGGCGGCGTAGACGTGGCAGGTGTCCAGGCAGACGCCGAGCCTCGGGTGGGCGTCCAGCGCCTCGAAGTACGGGCCGAAGTCCCAGGTCCGCGAGCACAGCGAGGAACCCTGCCCGGCCGTCGACTCCAGCAGCAGGAACGGGTCGTCGTCGTGGGTCAGCTCCTCCAGCAGCGGCAGCAGACGCTCGCGCACCTGCTTCAGGGCCACCTCGCGAGGACGCCCGCCGGTCGCGCTGCCGGTGTGCACCACCACGCCGAGCGCCCCGATGTCCCGCCCGCGCCGCAGCGAGTGCCGCAGCGACTCCACCGAGCGCTCCACCGTCGCCTCGGTGTGCGAGCCGAAGTTGATCAGATAGGGCGCGTGCACGTACGCCGGTACCGACTCCGCCGCGCAGGCCGCCCGGAACGCCTCGTCCTGGGCCGGGTCGCCGGCCGGGGTGGCCCAGCCGCGCGGGTTGGCGACGAAGACCTGCACGGTCTCCGCCCCCAGCTCACGGGCGTACCCGAGCCCCGTGGAGTGCAGCCCGCCGGCCACCGGCACATGCGAGCCGACGGGGTTGCGGAGGGCACCGGGGACGGTGAGGGGAGCTGCGGGGGACGGCTGGACTGTCACCCGTTCAGGGTGTCACGCCGTCCCGTCCGCCCGGACCGGCGGCCGCGGTGAGACCGGTCACCGGATGGTGATCGTGATCTCCGAGCCCTTGGGCGCCTCGTCGCCGCCCGCCACCGACTGCTTCTTCACGGTGTCGCCGAACAGCCCCAGCAGCCCGCGGTCCTCGCGCACCTCGAACCCGGCCGCCTCCAGCTTCCGGTGGGCGTCGTCCACGTTCGACCCGGTCACGTCCGGCACCCTCACCATCTCCGGGCCCTTGGACAGCGTCAGCGTCACCGTGTCGCCCTCGGCGCCCTGAGCACCCGGCTCCGGCGACTGGGCGGCGACCTGGCCCCTGTCGTAGTCGGAGTTGACGCGCTCGGCGGCGATCCGCACCTTCAGCCCGGCGTCGGTCAGGTCCTGCCGCGCGCTCTCCGCGTCCTCCCCGCCGACGTCCGGGATGTCGACGGGGGCGCCCTTGCTCACGACCAGCGCGATCGCCGAACCGGCGTGCCGCTCGGTGCCCGCCTCCGGCGTCGTACGGATCACCGAGCCCCGGCCGGCCTCGTCGCTGAACTCGCGGGTGACCATGCCGGGCTCCAGCCCGGCCGCCTTCAGCCGCTCCCGCGCCCGCTGCAGCGACTGTCCCGCCACCCTGGGCACCGCGACGGTACGCGGGCCCAGCGAGACCGTGAGCCCCACCGGACCGTGGCCCCGGACACGCGAGCCGGCCGACGGGTCGGTGCTGATGACCGTGCCCCGGTCCACCGTGTCGCTGTAGGCGCGCTTCACGCCGCCCACCTCCAGACCGGCCGCCCGCAGCCGCTGCTCGGCCTGTTCCTGGGTGCGCGACAGCACCGGCGGCACCTTGGTGAACTGGCCCGAGTTGATGTACCAGACACCGCCGCCTACGCCGAGGACCACCAGCACGGCCGCCAGCAGGGTCAGCAGCCCGCGCCGGGGCCGCCGCGAGCGTCCCGCGCCGCGCCGGGCGGTCGGCGGCTCGATGTCGGAGGTGTGCAGCACGCTGGTGACGTCGCGGACCGCCTCGTCGTCCCCGTCGACCGGGAGCGGCCGGACCGTCATGGCGCGCGGCAGCACGCTCGTCCGGTCGCCCGCGTTGTCGTGGACGCCGGAGCGGGCCTGCGGGGGCAGCGCGTCGAGCTGCTCCTCGGTGAGCGCGCCGCGCACCCTCAGCACCTCGCCCAGCAGCGCGGCCGCGTCCGCCGGGCGCAGCGCCGGGACGCGGGAGGTGGCCGCCGCCACCAGCCCGTCCAGCTCGGGGGCCAGACCCGGCGCCAGCGCCGAGGGCGGGGGCACGTCGTCGTTCAGGTGCTTGTAGATGACCTGGGCGGGGGAGTCGCCGGAGTGCGGCTTGGCGCCGGTCAGCATCTCGTAGAGCACGACACCCGAGGCGTACACGTCCACGCGCGGGTCGGCGGCGCCCTGCTCGATCTGCTCCGGGGCCAGGTAGGAGACGGTGCCGAGAACCGCGCCGGTGGTGCTGGTGACCGTGTCCACCGAGCGCACCAGACCGAAGTCGGCGACCTTGACCCGGCCGTCGTCCCCGATCAGCACGTTCTCCGGCTTCATGTCCCGGTGCACGAACCCGGCCCGGTGCGCCGCGCCCAGCGCGGCGAGCACCGGCTCCACGATGTCCAGCGCCGCCCTCGGCCGCAGCGCACCCCGCTCGCGCAGCACGTCGCGCAGGGTGCACCCGGCGACGTACTCCATCGCCAGGTAGACGTAACCCCCGTCGGTGCCCTGGTCGAAGACCTGCACCACGTTGGGGTGGGACAGCCGTGCCACCGACTTGGCCTCGCGGATGAACCGGTCCACGAAGGCGCCGTCGGCGGCCAGCGCCGGATGCATCACCTTGAGCGCCAGGACCCGGTCCAGCCGGATGTCCAGGGCCCGGTACACGGTCGCCATCCCGCCGACGGCGATCCGCGCCTCGACGCGATAGCGGCCGTCGAGCACCTGGCCGAGGAGGGGGTCGGAGAGGGTCGTATCCACGCGGGCGAGTCTACGAGGGGTGCGCTGCGGTGGCTCCCGCTGAGCCGTCCGGGTGAGCGGCTGCAGCAGAGCTGTGACCGTTCGGCGAGGTGAACGCCGGCCGCTCGGGGTCGAGGTCGGCCCGCCCCCCGCCGGGCGAGGACGCCCGCGCGAAACGGCGGCGGGGGATGCGTCCCGCCCGGTGCGCCAGGTATCCGGCGCGCACGGCGTGCCGCATGGCGGAGGCCATCGTCTCGGGGTCCTGGGCGCGGGTGACGGCCGAGGCGAGCATCACACCGGCGCACCCCAGCTCCATCGCCAGCGCCACGTCGGAGGCCGTACCGGCCCCGGCGTCCAGGATCACCGGCACGTGGGACTGCTCCGTGATCAGCTCGAAGTTGTGCGGGTTGCGGATGCCGAGCCCGGAGCCGATCGGGGAGCCCAGCGGCATCACGGCCGCGCACCCCACGTCCTGGAGCCTGCGGGCGAGCACCGGGTCGTCGTTGGTGTACGGCAGCACGGTGAAGCCGTCGTCGACCAGCGTCTCGGCCGCCTCCAGCGTCTCCACCGGGTCCGGCAGCAGGGTGCGCTCGTCGGCCACCACCTCCAGCTTCACCAGGCCGGTGCCGAGCGCCTCGCGGGCCAGCCGGGCGGTCAGCACCGCCTCCCCGGCGGTGAAGCAGCCCGCGGTGTTGGGCAGCACGCGGATGCCGAGCCTCTCCAGCACCGAGAGCACGGAGCCGTGCGCGCCCGGGTCGACCCGGCGCATCGCCACCGTGGTCAGCCCGGTGCCGGACGCGATCAGCGAGCGCTCCAGCACGTCCAGGCTGGGGGCGCCGCCGGTGCCCATGATCAGCCGGGAGTCCAGGGACAGGTCACCGAGGACCAGCGGATCGTCGGTCACGGTCAGCCTCCCTGCACGGCGGTGAGGACCTCGACCCGGTCGCCCTCGGCGAGGCCGGTCTCGGCCCACCGGGTGCGTGGGACCACGGTCTCGTTGACGGCGGCGGCCACCCCCGAGGACGCCGGGGTGAGGCCGCGTACGACGGCGTCCAGGGCGGTGCCGGGCGCCACCTCGCGGTGCTCGCCGTTGACGGAGATGTTCATGCGGAGGTCTCCAGAGTGCGGGAGGGGGCGGCGAAGCGGCGCGGCGAGAACGGGCGGGCCACCTCGGGCAGGCCCGCGCCGCACAGCACGTCGGCCATGACGTCCCCGGTGACGGGCGTGAGCAGCACGCCGTTGCGGAAGTGCCCGGTGGCCAGCAGCAGGCCGTCCAGGCCGGACGGGCCGAGCAGCGGGGCGTTGTCGGGGGAACCGGGGCGCAGCCCCGCCAGGGTCTCGGTGAGCGGCAGCTCGGTGATGCCGGGCACCAGCTCGTGGGCGTCCCGCAGCAGCTCGTACACCCCGCCCGCGGTGACCGTGGTGTCGTATCCCAGCTCCTCACTGGTCGCGCCGACCACCAGCTCGCCGTTCTCGCGCGGGACCAGGTACACCGGGCCGCCGCGCACCACGGCCCGCACGGTACGGCTGAGGAAAGGACGGTACCGGGGCGGCACGGTCAGCCGCAGCACCTGCCCCTTCACCGGGCGCACCGGCGGTACGAACGCCTCGGGCACCCCCTCCAGCCGCCCGCTGAGGCAGCCGCCCGCCAGCACCACCTGACCGGCGGCCAGGGAGGTGCCGTCCGCCGCGGTGATCCCGGTGGCCCGGTCCCCGGCGGTGTCGAGCCGCGCGGCCCGGGTGCGGTGGAAGGCCACCCCGGCCCGCTCGCAGGCGGTCAGCAGCGCGGCCGCCAGCCGCCGGGGGTCTATCCGGTGGTCGCCGTCGGCCCGCAGCCCGCCGCGCACACCGGGCGCCAGCATCGGTTCCAGCCGCCGGCACTCCCGCCCGGACAGCCACTGCGAGTCCAGCCCGCAGCGGAGCTGGAGGTCGTGCACCTCGCGGAGCTGGGCGCGGTCGTCGGTGTCGAAGGCGACGGCCAGCGTGCCCGAGCGGCGGTAGCCGAGGTCGTGGCCGGTCGCCTCGGACAGCTCGGCGGCGAACGCGGGATAGCGGCGGGCGGAGGCCAGGTTGAGGGCGAGTAGCCCCTCCTCGCCGTGGTGCAGCTCCGTGACCGCGGCCAGCATGCCGGCCGCGACCCGCGCGGCCCCGCCGCCTGGACCGGGGTCCACGACGGCGGCGCTCAGCCCCCGCCCGGCCGCGCGCCAGGCGGTGACCAGGCCGATGATCCCGCCTCCGACGACGAGGACGTCCGGGGCACCGGATCGTTCGGACGTACGTGACGGCATGGGCGTCTCGCCCCTCCCTTCGCCGGCATGACCCGGATCAGGTTCGTACGGTCGGAGGCCGCCAGCCTCCCTCTCAGCCCGGTGCGTCCGGGCTCCCGCGAGTGCAGTTACGGTTGGCCAGCCTAGCCGCCCGCCCAGCTCACCCGTAAGGGAGCCTCGCCCATGCCCCGCTCGCTCGACGGACTCACCCTCGCCCCCGTGGCCGACCAGGCGCCCGGCCAGGTGGGCACCGGCACCCGGTTCGCCTACCACGAGCACGACGGGCGGATCTGGGCCGAGTACGCGGGCGGCGACATCGCGCGCGGCCACCTCGTGGGCACCCGCGCCGGGGACCGGCTCGACTTCCGCTACGTGCAGCTCCGGCAGGACGGCACCACCGCCTCCGGGCACTGCGTCTCCACCGTGGTCGTACTGCCCGACGGCCGAATCCGGCTGGAGGAGGAGTGGGAGTGGGAATCCGGGCCGGGCGCGGGCACCAGCGTGGTGGAAGAGGTCGGTGCCGCCGCGCACTGACCGACGGTGAGCCGGACGACAGCCCCTAAGGTGGCGACGTGAACGAGCAGAGATCTTCGGCGGTCCAGTCACAGGAGCGGCGCGTGGTCGTCGTCGGGGCGGGCATGGCCGGGGTGCAGACCGCCGTCGCCCTGCGCGAACAGGGCTGCGCCGGTCCCGTCACCCTGATCGGCGCCGAGCCGCACCAGCCGTACGACCGGCCCCCGCTGTCCAAGGCCGTCCTGCTGGGCACCGCCGACGGCTCCGCCTTCGACGTGGACTTCGACTCGCTCGGCATCGACCTCCGGCTCGGCTGCGAGGCACTCGGCGTCCGCCCCGCCGACCACGAACTGGACACCGCCGCCGGACCCGTCCCGTACGACGTGCTGGTCCTCGCCACCGGCGCCGAACCCGTCCGGCTGCCCGGCACGGACCAGGCGCCCGGCGTACACCTGCTGCGCACCCTGGACGACGCCGAGCGGCTGCGCCCGGTACTGGCCGCACAGCACGACGTGGTGGTCGTCGGCGCGGGCTGGATCGGCGCCGAGTTCGCCACCGCCGCCCGGGAGGCGGGCTGCGCGGTGACCGTCGTCGAGGCCGCCGACCGCCCACTGGCGGGCGCCCTGCCCGCCGACGTCGCCGCCCCGATGACCACCTGGTACGCCGACGCCGGCGTCACCCTGCGCACCGGCGCCCGGGTGGCGGCCGTCGAGCCCGGCGCGGTCGTCCTGGACGACGGCACCCGCCTGCCCGCCGGCGCCGTCGTGGTCGGCGTCGGCGCCCACCCCGCCACCGGCTGGCTGGCCGGTTCCGGCATCGCCCTCGGCCCCCACGGCGACGTACTGGCCGACGACCGGCTGCGCACCTCGGCCGAGGACGTGTACGCGGTCGGCGACTGCACCTCCTTCCCCTCGGCCCGCTACGCCGAGCGGCTCCTCGTCCACCACTGGGACAACGCCCTCCAGGGCCCCCGCAGGGTCGCCGCCGACATCCTGGGCGAGGAGGCGGCGCCCTACGACCCGGTGCCGTACTTCTGGTCCGAGCAGTTCGGGCGGTTCGTGCAGTACGCGGGCCACCACGCGGCCGCCGACCGCACCGTGTGGCGCGGCGACCCGGCCGATCCCGCCTGGACCGTGTGCTGGCTGCGCGGAGGCCGCCTGGTGGCCCTGCTGGCGGTGGGCCGCCCCCGCGACCTGGCGCAGGGCCGACGGCTGATCGAGGCGGGCCGGCAGATGGACGCCGACGCCCTGAGGGACCCCGCGCTCCCGCTGAAGCAGGCCGTCGCGGGATAGGCCGTGCGCCCGCGCGCGGAGTGGCCCGACTACCGGCTGTCGGTGGGGGATGGCAGGCTAGACGTCGTGACCGAGATTGACACCAAGACCGACGCTCTTGTCCCCGCCTGGCTCACCCTCCCCGACATCGCCGAAAAGCTCGACGTCGAGGTGACGCGTGTACGGCAGCTGGTCAAGGAGGGCCAGCTCATCGCCGTACGCCGCGGCGAGAACCGCGCGCTGCACGTCCCCGCCGCGTTCATCGACGAGGACAAGGTCGTCAAGGGCCTCACCGGCACCCTGACGCTCCTGCGGGACAACGGTTTCACGGTCGAAGAGATGATCGAGTGGCTCTTCACCCCGGACCCCTCCCTGCCCGGCACCCCCGCGCAGGCCCTCAGTGAGAACCGCGGCACGGAGGTGAAGCGCCGGGCCCAGGCGCTGGCCGTCTGACCCACCGCGCCCCGACCCCGCCGAGGGCGGCGCCCGCCGGGTGCCGCCCTCGGCGGGTGCCGCCCGCCCGCAGCACGACCCGCACACCGAACACCGGGGGACCCACCGCATGCCCGACACCGCCCGCGCCCGCCTCGCCGACGCCCGGCTCTACCTCTGCACGGACGCCCGCAGGGAGCAGGGCGACCTCGCCGAGTTCCTGGACGCGGTCCTGGCCGGTGGTGTCGACGTCGTCCAGCTGCGCGACAAGGGCATGGAGGCCGCCGAGGAGCTGGCCCACCTGGAGGTGTTCGCCGACGCCTGCGCCCGGCACGGCAAGCTGCTCGCGGTCAACGACCGGGCCGACGTGGCCCACGCCGCCGGGGCCGACGTGCTCCACCTCGGCCAGGGCGACCTGCCGGTGCCCGCGGCCCGCGCGATCCTCGGCGACCGGGTCCTGACCGGCCGCTCCACCCACTCCGAGGCGGAGGCCGCCGCGGCCGCCGTGCAGGACGGCGTGGACTACTTCTGCACCGGCCCCTGCTGGCCCACCCCCACCAAGCCCGGCCGCCACGCCCCCGGCCTCGGCCTGGTCCGGTACACCGCGGGCCTGGGGACCGAGCGCCCCTGGTTCGCCATCGGCGGCATCGACCGGACCAACCTGGACGAGGTACTCGACGCGGGCGCCCGCCGGGTGGTCGTGGTCCGCGCGATCACGGCCGCGGACGATCCGGGCGCCGCGGCGGCCGAGTTCGCCGGGCGGCTGCGGGAGATCTGAGCGCCGACCGTCCCAAGGGATGGACGAAGACCCGGCAATTCGGCCAAATCGCCGCTGCCCGGTTGGGCCACCGGCCGCCCGTGGCTAACCTGCGGGTATGGCCCTCGGAACCGCATCCACCAGGACTGATCGCGCCCGGACCGTCCGGGACATCCTCGCCACCGGCAGGACGGCGTACTCCTTCGAGTTCTACGCGCCGAAGACCCCGCAGGGCGAGCGCAACCTGTGGAACGCGCTGCGCAGGGTCGAGGCCGTCGCGCCCGACTTCGTCTCCGTCACCTACGGCGCGGGCGGCACCACCCGTGCCACCACGGTCAAGGAGACCCAGCAGATCGTCGTCGACACGACGCTCACCCCGGTCGCCCACCTCACCGCCGTCGACCACTCCGTGGCCGAACTCCGCAACATCATCGGCCAGTACGCGGACGCCGGGATCCGCAACATGCTCGCCGTGCGCGGCGACCCGCCCGGCGACCCTATGGGCGACTGGGTCGCGCACCCCGAGGGGCTGACCTACGCGGCCGAACTGGTGCGCCTCATCAAGGAGTCGGGGGACTTCTGCGTAGGCGTCGCCGCCTTCCCGGAGATGCACCCCCGCTCCGACGACTGGGACACCGACGTCGCCCACTTCGTGGACAAGTGCCGCGCGGGCGCCGACTACGCCGTCACGCAGATGTTCTTCCAGCCCGAGTCCTACCTCCGGCTGCGCGACCGGGTCGCCGCCGCGGGTTGCGAAACCCCCGTCATTCCGGAGATCCTTCCGGTCACCAGCGTGAAGATGCTGGAACGGCTGCCGAAGCTGAGCAACGCGCTGTTCCCGCCCGAACTGAAAGAGCGCATCCTCTCGGCGAAGGACGACCCGGCGGCGGTACGCTCCCTGGGGATCGACTTCGCCACGGAGTTCTGTGCCCGGCTGCTCGACGAAGGAGTGCCCGGACTGCACTTCATCACGCTGAACAACTCCACGGCGACGCTGGAAATCTACGAGAACCTGGGCCTGCACCACCCCCCGCGGGCCTAGACCGGCCGCACCGCGATGAGACACACTGCGTAACGGTCACTGGGAGAGGGGCGTACATGGGCTGGACGGTCCTCTACATCGCGTTCGGCGTCGTCGCGCTGTGGTTGCTGGGCGAAGTGCTGCTGCAGTACAAGGCGCGGCTGCGCTGGCGGCTGCTCGCCTTCACCGGGTTCCTCGGTGTGGTGGTCGGCGTGCTGATGCCGTCGGTCGTCGTGATCGCCCTGGGTGCGATCGCGTTCGCCGTCGGGCAGACCTACGTCACGCTGTCGTTCCGCAAGGGCTTCGCGGCGGGCTGGGCCGTCAAGCGCCCCGACGACGAGGAGGCGGGCCCGGTCACCCGGCGTCGCCGCAACCGCGCCGAGCACCAGGACCCGGTCCTCGGCGCACCCGGCCCGGACGAGTCCGCCGACTTCGCCCAGGACCACCCCGGCCCGGAGCCCGCCGCCTACGGCACCGACGGCTACGACCACGACGACGCCTACGACCGCGACGACGTGTTCACCCCGGCCCGGCCGGACCAGACCGCCGCCGAGACCACCGCGGTCTACGAGCCCCAGCCCATGCCCGACGACACCGGCAGCTACGGCGTCTACGGCGACGGCACCCCGGCCCGGCCCCAGCCCGAGCAGACCGGCCAGGCGTACGCCTACGACTACTCGGGCTACGACCAGCAGGGCTACGCCCACAGCGGCTACGACACCGGCGCCCAGCAGACGTACCCCGGCTACACCGACCCGTACGGTCACGGCTACGCGAACGGCTACGACAACTCCGGCTACGCGCAGCAGGGTTACGCCCCGCAGGACTACGGCCAGGACGCCTACGGCGGCCAGGGCGAGACCCCGGCGGGCGGTGTGTGGGTGCCGCAGCAGCGCACCGACGAGAACCAGCACGGCGAACTCCCGCCGGAGCAGCAGTACCCCTACCAGGGCCAGACCCAGCAGCAGAACACCGGCTACGACGAGCAGTACCGCTACTGAGCGCCGCTCACGTCGAGCCGCGGAACTCCGGCCCCTCCACGACGAGTCCGGCCACCATCGCCCCCGACATCCCCGCGTGCGGCAGCCCGCCGCCGGGATGGGACCAGCCGCCCACCCGGTACAGACCGGGCAGACGCGTGGAGTTGGCGGGGTGCAGGAAACCGCCGTCGCCCGCCGCCAGTGAGGGGGCCGGGACCGCGCCGTGACGGGCACCGGTCTCGGCGGAGTTGTGGTCCGGCGTGCGGATCTCGTGCCAGAGCAGGCGGTCGCGCAGGGCCGGGACCGCCTTGGCGGCCGCGTCGAGCAGGACCTCCGCGTGGCCCGCGTCCGCTTCCAGGCCGGCGGGCAGGGTCGCCCACACCACCGCCGACTCGTGGCCGGCGTCCGGACGCAGCGCCGGGTCGTCGGGGCGCAGCACGGTGACCGTGGGGACGGGGAAGGGATCGCAGCCCGGGTTCGCCAGGAAGTCCAGTTCGGTCTCCGCGTCCGGGGCGTGCACGACCGTACGGTGCGCGGCCCCCGCCTCGCGGGCGCCCCTCAGCGCCAGCAGCAGGGTGAGCCGGGCGGCGCCGCGCCCACCGGGGCGCACATCGCCGGAGCCGTCCAGTGGGCGGTCCGTCAGGCGGCCCAGCAGCGCCGGGTCCACGTCGGCCACCACGTGGTCGGCGCCGGCCACCGTGCCGTCGGACAGCTCGACGCCCGCCGCACGGCCGTCCTTCACCGTGATCCCGGTGACCTCGGCGCCGAACACGAACTCCACCCGGAGCCGCACACAGCGCTCGTACACCGCGCGGGCCAGCTCGCGGATGCCGCCGCGTACGTACCAGGTGCCGAAGGCGTGCTCCAGGTAGGGCAGGACGGCCGCGCTCGCCGGGGTGGTGCGCGGTTCGAGGCCGTGGGCGAGGGCGTGGCCGGTCAGCAGGGCCGTGAGGCGGTCGTCGCGCAGTTCCCGGTCGGCGACCTCGGCGAGGGTGGTGGCCCGGCGGGTGCGCAGCAGCCGCTTGTGCGGGACGGCCGGGTAGGGCTCGCGCTCGGCCAGCACCTGCCAGTTGGGCCACAGCGGCTCCTCCAGCAGAGGGCGCCGGGTGCGGTCCCACGCCTCGCGGGCCCGCACCAGGAAGTCGCCCCAGCGCTGCCCCACTCCGGCGCCCAGCGCCTCGTCCAGCGCGGAGACGACACCGGCGCGCGAGGCGTTGGGCACGGCGACCTCGGTGCCGTCGGCGAAGAGGTGGCGGGAGGAGGGGTCGACCTGGACCAGCTCGACCAGGTCCTCCAGCGGCTCCTTGCCGGTCTTCAGGAACAGGTCCCGCCAGACCGCGGGCAGCGGCAGCAGACCGGGTCCGGTGTCGAAGGCGAACCCGTCCCGCTCGAAGCGGCGCACCGCCCCGCCGTACGTGTCCGTCCGCTCGTACACCGTCACCCGGTGGCCCGCGACGGCCAGCCGGGCGGCCGCCGCCAGCGCGCCCATCCCGGCGCCGATCACCGCAATCCGTGCCATGACCGCGACTTTACCGACCACCGCGGACAGAGTTCCTCCGGGCCCGAACGCGGGGGTCTGAGTACCCGTACCTAGACGTACGGATGAGTAGCCGCGCGGATGGGCAGGGAACCGGCCGGACGGCAGAGTGGGGACACGGCCAGGGGGCGCGGCCCGGCACCGCCGACACGGGGCGGCGGAACGGGCCCGCCCGCCGGCCGTTCCGTCCGCCGATCCGTCGGTGGAAGCGGGACACGGGGCCGTGGCCGTCGGCCACGGGGACCGCGGTGGGAACCGCACGGGGGAGAGCGAGGGCGCCGGACCGGCACGAAGCGGTCCGGCGCCCTTCGCGCCATCCCGGGGCAGTGTGCCCGGGGCCCTGGTCAGCCCCCGCTGACCCGCCCCTGCAGCAGCCGGGACAGCGCGCGGTGCACGTCGTCCAGCGACCGCTCCGCCTGGAACGCCTTCCAGTCCAGCGCTGCCACCAGCACCATCCCGACCAGCGCGGCCGCGGTCAGCGGTACGTCGATCTCCTCGCTGAACTCGCCGGCCGCCACGCCCTCGCGCAGCACCTCCTCGACCACGGCCACGGCCTGCTGGCGCACCACCGAAAGGGTCGACTGCCAGGCCCGGTTGGTGCGCCACAGCTCGGCCACGTAGAGCTGGGTGAAGGCCGGGTAGCGGTCGATGAAGACCAGGCCCGCCCGGACCATCGCGTCCAGCGCGTCCACCCCGCCGCCGCCCTCGCGGGCGGTGCGCTCGGCGGCCTCCCGCAGCGAGGCGGTGAGCAGGCCGACGCCGTGCCGCAGCAGCTCCTCGAAGAGCACCGACTTGCTGGCGAAGTTGTAGTAGACGGTGCCCTTCGCCACCCCGGCGCGCTCGGCGATCTCGTCCACCGTGGTCGCGGAGAACCCCTGCTCGGCGATGAGGGTGACGGCCGCCTCGTAGAGCTTCTGCCGGGTGGCCTCACGGCGCGTGCCGCCGGCGGGCCGGACACTGGTGCTTTCCATGGACCCGATTCTCACAGGTGCGCCGGGCCGCCGGGCCCACTCCGCCGCTCCCACGCTCACAGGCTCAGCTCCGGGTGCAGCCGCTGGAGCGTCCACACCTGGCGGCGCCGGGCGGTGAGCGCGGTCAGCGCCAGAACGCCGGCGGTGAACGCCGTCAGCACCACGCACGCCTGCCACACCGGGCCGAGCCCGCCGCCGGTGATCAGCCTGCGGAGCGCGGAGACCACGTAACTCATCGGAAGGAGCGGGTGGACGGCGTTGAAGAAGCCCGGACTGGTCTGCACCGGGTAGGTGCCGCCCGCCGACGTGAGCTGGAGCATCAGCAGCGCGAGCACCAGGATGCGGCCGGCCGCGCCGAAGCGGGCGTTGAGCCACTGCACGATCGCCGTGAAGCACGCCGTGACCAGGAACAGGAACAGGGTCGTCCCGGCCGCCCGGGCCATCTCCAGACCGATGCCGAAGTGCAGTACGGACAGCAGCGCCGCCGTCTGGAGCACGCCCACCGCCAGCACCGGCAGCCAGCCCGCCAGCGCGATCCGCCAGGACGGGGCGCCGGCCGCCAGGGCCCGCCGGTTGAGCGGCGGGATCAGCATGTAGGCGACCATCGCGCCGACCCACAGCGACAGCGGGATGAAGTACGGGGCGAAGCCGGTGCCGTAGTTGGGCGCGTGGTGCAGGTCGGCGGAGGAGAGCCGGACCGGGTCGGCCATCACGCCGGTGCGCTTGTCGCGGGTGTGCTCGTCGTAGTCGGGGATCTTCCCGGCGCCCTCGTGCAGGCCGTCCGCCAGCCGCTCGGAGCCCCCCACCAGCTTGTACAGGCCGCTGTCCAGGGCCTTGGCGCCCGACTCGGCGGTGCCGACGCCCCGGTGGAGGTCGTCCGCGCCGGACCGGGCGGCGCCGAGACCGGTGTGCAGCTTCCTCGCCCCGGCGGCGACGGCGTTCGCGCCCGAATTCAGCTTGTCGATCCGGGCGACCGCGTCGGCGACGTCCCGGTGCAGGTGCGGGGCGCGCTCGGCGAGTGCGTCGGCCTGCGCGCGCAGAGCGGTCAGGTTCTTCCGCATGGTCGTCAGATCACCGCCCTGCGCGGCGACGACCCTGTTCAGGTCGTCCGCCACGGCCGCCACGTCGTCCGCCGCCTTCTGGGCCTTCGCCAGGTCCGGGCAGGCCGGGTCGGGCACGGGCGGTGTCTCGCAACGGGTCCTGTGCACCTGGTCCAGCGCGGCGGCGGAGGCGTGGGCCGTCTTCGCGGCACCGGGGGCGAGCCGGACCAGGGTGTCGAGGTTGTCCTGCACGGCGCGGGCCGAGTCGGAGACCAGGCGGGCGGTGGCGCCGATCGTCCTCCCGTTCCTCTGGAGGAAGGGGCCGGCCTTCGCGTACGCCCCGTCGACCTCGGCCGCCAGAGTCCGGGTGCCGGCCGCGACCTGCCGGGAGCCGTCCTCCAGGTCGCCCGCGCCCTTGTCGAGCCGGGTGAGGCCCTTGGCGAGCCTGCCGCTGCCGCTGTCGGCATCCTTGAGCCCGTCCGCCAGCTTCCGGGCGCCCTTCTCCGCCTTGTCCAGGCCGTTCCTCAGCTTGTCGGCGCCCTCGGCGGCGGTCTCGGTCCTGTCGTGCAGGGTGGAGAAGTCGATGAAGATCCGGTCCAGGAAGGTCCGGGAGGTCTTGGTGGACGCTGCCGAGCGGACCTCGGCGAACACGGTCCGCGAGATCTGGCCGACGATGTAGTTGTTCGCGTCGTTGGTGCGCACCTGGAGCGCGCCGGTCTCGGGGGAGTCACCCGAACTGGAGGCGATACGGCGGCTGAAGTCGGCCGGGAGGGTCAGTGAGAGGTAGTAGGTGCCGTCCTCCGTACCCCGGCGGGCCTCGGCGGCGTCGACCTCGTGCCACTCGAAGGTGCGCCGCTCGCGCAGGCCCTCGACGATGTCGGCACCGGCGTGGATCCTCTTCCCGTCAACTGTCGCGCCCTGGTCCTCGTCGACGAGGGCGACGGGGACGCGGTCCAGGCGGCCGTACGGGTTCCAGAACGACCACAGGTACAGGGCGCCGTAGAGCAGGGGCAGCACCAGCAGCGCGACCAGCGCGGCGCGGGGCAGCCGGCCCCGGCCGAACCGGCGCAGCTCAAGCGCGGCCAGCTTCGGTGAGCGCATCGGGGGCCTCCTCTCGGGGCGCGTCCTCGGCGGGGCCGGTTCCCTTGGTTCCCTCGGTGCCGCCGGCGTCCCTCACGGGGTCGGCCCCGGCAGGCACCGTGGAGACACCGACGCAGCCCTCAGGGGCGTTGCGGCACACGGCCAGTACGGTCGTCCCCGCGTCGGCCAGGGAGCGCAACAGCTCCCACACCTCGGCGCGTTCGCTCTCCGAGAGCCTCAGCTCCACGTCGTCCACCGCCAGCAGCCGGGGCCTGCCGATCAGCGCCAGCGCCACCGACAGCCGCAGCTCCTCCAGCCGTTCCAGATCCCGTACGGCCGTGCGCGAGCCCTTCGGAAGCGCGTCCATGTCGAGTCCGGCGGCGGCCAGGGCCGCGTCCGCGCGCAGCCGGGCCTCGTGGGCGCGCTGCGGGCGGGGGTGCAGCGCCTCCCGCAGCGAGTCGCCGAACCGGCGCTGCAGCAGGGCCCGTTCACGCAGGTGCTCGCCCACGGTCAGCGCGGGCTCCAGGTCGGTCACCCCGGCGACGTTGGCCACCGCGCTGAGCCGGCGCACCGCCCCCATCCGCCGGGGGAGCGCCAGGCCGCCCACGGCCGCTTCGCCCTCGCTTGGCTTCATCCGCCCCGTGAGCGCCAGCAGCAGGCACGTACGGCCGGAGCCGGACGGTCCCTCCACAGCGATCAGCGAACCCGGTCCTGCCTCGAAGCCGATGCCCCTGAAGGCCCACCCCCGCGGACCCTTGAGCCCGAACCCCCCGGCCGTGACGTCCACGCCGTGCACAAGCCCCCGCCTCTCCCCGCTACCACTTTTGAACTGACTGGTCAGTTCAAAAGTATGCCCGAACAGGCGTGCGCGACAAAGCCCGGCCACCCCACACGTGTTCCCCGATACCCCCGATTCCAGCCCCAGTTGGGGTGAAACCGCAGGTCGGAACGGATTGTCAGTGGCATACCGCACGATGTGGGCATACGGCATCCATGCCGTCACCGGACGACAGGAGGTTCGTCATGACCAGCCCGTCAGCGGCCACCGCCGCGAGCGACGTCCACCCCGTGCCCCGCCGGTCCACGGCCCCGCCCGCCGCCGTCGCCCTGCTCGGCCAGGCGCACACGACGCTGGACGAGGCCGCCGCCATGGAGACCCCGAACGAGCGGTACGCCCTGGCCCACCTCGCCGCCCTCCGCGCTGCCGCCGCCGTCCTCGCCGTCCGGGAGCGCCCCGAGGCCACCCCGCGCCGCCGGGCCCGCATCCGTCCCGCCTGGGAGGTGCTGCCCGAGCTGGCGCCGGAGCTGGCCGAGTGGAGCGCCCTCTTCGCCTCCGGCGCCGACCGCCGCGCCCGCGCCGAGGCCGGCATCGAGGGTGCGGCCGGCCCCCGTGACGCGGACGAGCTGATACGCGACGCGGGCATGTTCCTCCGCCTGATCGAGCGGATGCTCGCCCTCCAGCCGGTGCTGCCCCGGACGAGCCCGGAGACCGTCTGACCCGGCGTTCTCGTCCGGTGGGCGAGACGCGGACCACCGCACCCGGCCGGGGTGACCGGGTGCGGCGGGCGAGGCCATAGGGTGGAGGCGCCTTACGTCTCCACCTGCCGCGCACCTCCCCGTGACCGGCCGGGGAGCCCCCATCGCGCCGCCGGGCAACGGGCGGCGCCGTGCCGAGGAGCAACAGCCGTGCCGGACCCGACGCGCCCCCGCGCCTCTCTCCGTACCGCCGTGGTGTGGGACGTCCTCCGGGACGCCCTCGACCGCCGGGTCAAGGCCACGGGGCGGGACTCGCTGGACGTGCTCGACACCGGCGGCGGCAGCGGCAACTTCGCCGTGCCCGTCGCCCGGCTCGGCCACCGGGTCACCGTCGTCGACCCGAGCCCCAACGCGCTCTTCGCCCTGGAACGCCGGGCCGCCGAGGCGGGGGTGGCCGAGCGGGTCCGTGGCGTCCAGGGCGACGCCCACGGCCTCTTCGACGTGGTCGAGCGCGGCGGCTACGACGTGGTGCTCTGCCACGGCGTGCTCGAGTACGTGGACGACCCCGCCGAGGGCGTCGGCAACGCGGTGGCCGCGCTGCGCCCCGAGGGCGTGCTCAGCCTGCTCGCGGCCGGCCTCGGCGGTGCCGTGCTGGCCCGCGCTCTCGCCGGGCACTTCACCGAGGCCCGCCAGGCCCTCGCCGACCCGGACGGCCGCTGGGGCGAGGGCGACCCGGTGCCGCACCGCTTCACCCCCGCACAGCTCACCGCCCTGGTCGAGGGCGCGGGCCTGCGGGTCGGCGCGGTGCACGGCGTACGCGTCTTCGCCGACCTCGTGCCCGGCGTCCTGGTGGACACCGAGCCGGGCGCGCTGGACGCCCTGCTGCGACTGGAGGCCGCCGTGGCGGAGCTGCCCGCCTTCCACTCCGTGGCCACCCAGGTCCATGTGCTCGGCGAGACGGGCGGGACACAAGCGCCCGCCGAGGGCACCCAGGATTGAGCCCGCCCCATGGGACACGGCCCTGATCAGGGGCGCGGCGGCGGATGGAGTACGCCACAAGCCCCCCGATCGAGGGGTTTGCGCCGTATGATCGAGGTACACCGACCGGCATGACGGGTCGGCCGCCGGGGAATGACAGCCTCAGCGAGCCGGGACGCCCTGACGGACCGGTTGGCCAGTTGGCGCAGAGGGGCGGGTTTCACGGGGGCGATTCCCTGCCTATCCTGAAAGGACCCCCCAGAGTCGCCCCGGCGACTGCACGATGAGGAGGACTCCGTGCCGCTCTCGGAGCACGAGCAGCGCATGCTCGAGCAGATGGAGCGAGCGCTGTACGCCGAAGATCCCAAGTTCGCGTCGGCGCTTGAGGGAAACGGGCTGCGGACCTACACCCGGCGCCGCGTCTATCAGGCGGTCGCGGGCTTCCTCGTCGGTATCGCGCTGCTCATGGCCGGTATGGTCGCCCAGTTGATCTGGATCAGTGTCGTCGGCTTCCTCGTGATGCTCGGCTGTGCCGTGCTCGCCGTCACCGGGTGGCGCAAGGCACCCAAGCCGGGTGAACAGCCGGGGGGCCGTACCAAACCCCGCCCGGTCCGGCGGAAACGTACCGTCATGGAACGCATCGAGGACCGCTGGCAGCGCCGCCGGGACGAACAGGGCCACTGAGCCGCCCGCGGACTTTGAAGCCTCGTACGAAGGGGTGACCACCGGATCCGGTGGTCACCCCTTCGGTCGTGCACGGCTGCGCCAGGGTCTCTCGTCCGGATCAGGCCGCGGCGGGCACCGGGCCCGCGAGCCCGGCCTGATCCGGACGAGAGGCCCTACACCTCCCCGCGCACCGGCCGCAGCGCCGCCGCCCGCGCCCGGAGCGCCGACCAGCCCTCCTGGGCCGACCACAGCACCCGGCGCGCGGAGCGCGGCGCGAACAGCGCCCGCAGCCGGGTGCTCCGGCTCACCGGGGCCGCCAGTCCGGCGATCACCCGCCGCACGTCCCTGGCGAGGTCCGGGGCCGGTGGCGGCTCCGGGGCGTACAGGACCTGTTCCAGGGCAGCCGCCACCCGGTGCACCGCGGCCGCGGCCTCGCCCTCGAGCCGCCCCAGCCGCACGATCCGGGCCGCCGAGCCGCGCGGGGTCAGCGAGTCCTCGGGTACCACCCCGTGGTCCCAGGCGCTGTCGGTCAGCTCCCGCCAGGCCGCCAGGGTCCGCTCCGCCGGGTCGGGGGAGTGCCCGTCCAGCCGTCTGGCCCGTACCCGCGTCCGCCACAGCATCGGGGACAGCGGGAGCACCACCAGGGCAAGTACCCCCAGCACGATCAGCGCGGCCCACAGCCCGCCCGACGGACCCCCGCCCCCGCTGGGTGCCGCCACGGCCGCCGACGGGTCGGCACAGTTCCCCGGCCTCTCACCCCCCGCGCAGCTCTCACCCCGGGTGGGCGCCGCCGAAGGCTCCCTGGACGCCCCGCGCGAGGGCAGCTCCGGGTCCGGGCGGGCGCTGCTCGGGGTGTCCTGCTGGGTGTACGCCGGGGTCGTGCCCCGCGTGGGCGTCGGCTCGAACCGGGTCCAGCCCACACCCTGGAAGTACAGCTCCGGCCAGGCGTGCGCGTCCTTCAGGCTCACCGACACCGAGCCGTCGCCCTGCGGGGTACCCGGCGCGAACCCCACCGCCACCCTGGCCGGAATGCCCAGGGTGCGGGCCATCGCCGCCATGGCGAAGGAGAAGTGGACGCAGAACCCCTCCTTCCTCCTGAGGAAGTTGGCGATCGCGTCCGCGCCCCGGCCCACCTGCACCTCGGTGTCGTACCGGAAGCCGCCGTCCGCCGAGAACCAGTCCTGGAGGCGCACCGCCTCCTCGTAGTGGTTGCGCGCCCCCGAGGTGACCTTCTCGGCGGTCCGCGCCACCATGTCCGGCAGCCGGGACGGCACCCGTGTGTACTCCCGCTCCAGCGCGGTCGGCGGCTTGGGCGCGTCGGCGAGCTGCTTCGCGGTCGGCTGCAGATCCAGGCTGGTGACCTGGTAGGTCTCGCCCCGCGTGGTCTGGCCGCGGTCGCCGACCAGGGTCATGCCGACCGGCTCGTACCGCCAGTTGCCGTCGATCCGGACCCCGCTCGGCGGGTACGGCATCGGCAGCCAGTCCTGGGCGTACCAGTCCGCCGCCGTGATCACCGTGCGCACCGTGGTCCGCCTGACGTCGTCGCTCAGGCCCGCCGGGGCCGGGAAGACGCCGGGCACCGCGGCGATGCGGCGCTGGGACGGCTTCCAGTCGGTGCCGTCGAAGTCGTCCAGGGACACTATCCGCACGTACATGTCCGGCACCTCGCCGGAGCTGGGCCGCAGGGAGAGCACCTCGCGGTCGTCGTCCACGTTCAGGCTGTCCCGCAGCGACACCAGCGGGTTCACCGCCGAGATCGTGCCGCCCCGGCCGTTGCCCGCGCCTACGCCCGACCCCCCCCGGCCCAGCAGGCCGCCGTGCAGCGTCGGCAGGGCCATCGGCACCACCAGGGCCGCGCCCAGCGCCATCGCGCCGATCCGCCGTCCGGTGCGCGCCGGCGCCGTCACCCCGGCCGCCGGGGCGCCCCCGCGCGGAGTGCCGCCGAAGACCCGGCCCCACTGGGCGAGCCGCTCCCCGCCCTCCGCGAGCAGCAGCATCAGATAACCGGCCGCCGCCACCAGGAACCACAGCCAGTCCGCCGCCCCGTCCGACAGCCCGGCCGCCACCGAGTACAGCGCCAGCAGGGGCAGCCCCGCCGGGGCGGCCCGCCGGAAGGTCACCGCGAGGGTGTCCACCAGCAGATGCACCAGCAGCACCCCGCCGACCAGCAGCAGCCGGATGCCGTCGGTGACCGGCGCCGGGATCGCGTAACGGCTCACGTCCTGCGAGCCCTGCCCGAACAGCGCCCCGAACCGCAGGAACGCGTCCGGGCCGGGCAGCAGCCCGCCCAGCGCCTCGGCCCGCGCGAAGACCAGCGTCAGCAGCACCAGCGTCACCAGCAGTTGCGCCAGCAGCGTCAGCGACCGGGACAGCGGGATCCGCCGGGCCGTGACGCCCACCCCCGCCTGCACGCCCACCAGCAGCGCCGACAGCAGCAGCCAGGTCGGGCCGTCGACCAGCGGGAGCAGAGCCGAGGACGCCATCAGGGTCGCCGCCGCCGCGTTCAGCGCCAGTCGTGCCCGCCCGCTCATCCTCGCGCCTTCCCGCTCAGCACGGCCGGACCCGGCCGCTCCCGGTCCGCCCGCCGCCACAGCTCCTCCAGCGGGGCCCCGGACGGCACGCCCAGCGCCGTCCAGCCCGCCTCCCGCAGCACCCGGAGCCGCTGGGGGAGCGGGGCGTCCGGTTCGGGCACCGCCGTCGGCTCGCGCGTCCAGTCGTCCGGGTCCAGCACGAAGGCGACCGCACCGCCGCGCCTGCGCATCCGCGCCACCGAGGCGGCCTGTCCGCCGTCCAGGTCACCGAGGAAGGCGACCAGCAGGCCGTCGTGGCCGTCGCGCAGCACGTCGCAGGCGCCCGACAGGTCCGTGCCGTCGGAATGGTCGATCACCGCGAGGGTGTCCATCATCAGCGCGGCCGCCGCCGCCCGTTCGTGCCCCGAGCCGCCCTCGCCCGACACGGTCAGCCCGAAGTCCGTCAGCAACCGCACCGAGAACCCCCGCTCCAGCATGTGCGCCACCACCGAGGCGGCGCCCGACACCGCCCACTCGAAGGCCGAGCCCGGCCCCGAGCCCTCGTAGGCCGCAGCGCGGGTGTCCAGCAGCACCGTGCAGCGTGAGCGGCGGGGCTGCTCCTCGCGGCGCACCATCAGCTCGCCGTGCCTGGCGGTGGAGCGCCAGTGCACCCGGCGCAGGTCGTCGCCGTGCCGGTAGCCGCGCGGGATCAGGTCGTCCTCGCCGGCCAGCGCCAGGGAGCGCTGCCGTCCGTCGCCGTGTCCGAGCGCCTCCCCGCCGAACCGGACCGCCGGCAGCGGCTCCACGCGGGGCAGCACCGTGAGGGTGTCGTACGCGGAGAAGGAGCGGGTCAGCTCGCACATCCCGAACGGATCGCTCAACCGGACCTGGAGCGGGCCGAGCCGGTATCTGCCGCGCAGGTCCGAGCGCAGCCGGTAGGACACCTCGCGGTGCCCGCCCGACTCGACCCGGTCCAGCACGAAACGCGGCCGGGGCCCCAGCACGTATGGCACCCGGTCCTGGAGCATCAGCAGGCCGGTGGGCAGGCGGGAGACGTTGTCCACGCGCAACCGGACCCGCGCCTCACCGGTCGCGGGCACCCGCGTGGGGGCCAGGCCGCGCTCGGCGGTCACCCGGTGCCGGGTGCGGTGCAGTACGGTCGCGCAGAGCAGCGGCAGCACCGACAGCAGCAGTCCCACCCGCAGCAGGTCGTCCTGGCCCAGCACGTAGGCGCAGATCGCGGCCGCGATCCCGGCGGCCAGGAAGGAACGCCCGCGGGTGGTGAGCCCCGACAGCGTCGCGCGCACCCCGCCCCGCCCCCCGGCGGACATCACAGACCCCTGGGAGGCCGCAGCGGGCGCGGGGGACGGGCCGGCGAGGCGCCCGGGCCGTCGTGACCGCTCTGCCGGGCGGTGGTGGGCACGGACGTGCGCTGGATGATCTCCCGCACCACGTCCTCGGCCGTGCGGCCGTTGAGCTGGGCCTCCGAGGTGGGCAGCAGCCGGTGGGCCAGCACGGGCGGGGCGAGCGCCTGGAGGTCGTCGGGCAGCGCGTACTCCCGGCCCTCCAGCGCGGCGGACGCCTTCGCCGCGCGCAGCAGGTGCAGCGTCGCGCGCGGAGAGGCGCCGAGTCTGAGGTCGGGGTGGACCCGGGTGGCGGCGACCAGCTCCACCGCGTACCGCCGCACGGCCTCCGAGACGTGCACCGTGCGCACCGTCTCGATCAGCTTCACGATCTCGTGCGCGTGCGCCACCGGGTCCAGGTCCTCCAAGGGGGAGGCCCCGCCGTGCACGTCCAGCATCCGCAGCTCGGCCTCGACGCTCGGATAGCCCACGGAGACCCGGGCCATGAAACGGTCCCGCTGGGCCTCGGGCAGCGGATAGGTGCCCTCCATCTCGACCGGGTTCTGCGTCGCCACCACCATGAACGGGCTCGGCAGTTCGTAGCTGTGGCCGTCGATGGTGACCTGGCGCTCCTCCATGGACTCCAGCAGCGCCGACTGGGTCTTG
Source organism: Streptomyces sp. NPDC001781 (assembly GCF_053596035.1). NCBI lineage: Bacteria > Bacillati > Actinomycetota > Actinomycetes > Kitasatosporales > Streptomycetaceae > Streptomyces > Streptomyces sp. NPDC001781. The sequence goes on from NZ_JBSFFI010000005.1 coordinate 106,905, forward strand.
GGGGAGGCCCGGTTGATCTCGTCACCGATCACGATCTGCGCGAAGATCGCCCCCGGCTTGAACTCGAAGTCGCCGCCCCGCTGGTCCCAGATGGAGACACCGGTGATGTCCGAGGGCAGCAGGTCGGGGGTGAACTGGATGCGCCGCACCGAGCAGTCGATGGACCGCGCCAGCGCCTTGGCCAGCATGGTCTTGCCCACGCCGGGGACGTCCTCGATCAGCAGATGCCCCTCGGCGAGCAGCACGGTCAGCGCGAGCCGGACGACCTCGGGCTTGCCCTCGATCACGTCCTCCACCGAAGCGCGGACACGCTCCGCGGTGGCGGTCAGATCCCGCCCCGCGTCCGACTCCGTCCGAGCGGCGACGCCCCCCTGGCTCGCCCGATCGTCATAGGTCGTCACCCGGCCCTCCTCGGCCCGTCGTCACCCAGGGCCTGTGCACGCGAGCGCGACCGGCCCACCCCGGAACTGCGACGCCGCGCGGACCAGGCCGCGCGCCGTCACCCCCGCATTCTTGCCGCCGTCACGGATTCGTGTCACCGCCTGTGGACAACTGCCCCCGTGATGCCGGGCTTGCGGTCCTTTTCCCCCCGCCACGAGGGCGGGAGGAGGACGACCGGGACGTCAGGCCGACGGGGCGGCGCCGTCGGCCGGGTCGATCTCGCGGAGCAGACCGGTGCGCACGTCGAAGACGAAGCCGCGCACGTCGTCGGTGTGCAGCAGGAACGGAGAGGTCCGCACCCGCTGCATCGACTGCCGTACGTCCTGGTCCACGTCCCGGAACGCCTCCACCGCCCACGCCGGGCGCTGGCCGACCTCCATCTCCAGGTCGTGCCGGAACTCCTCGGTGAGGGACTCCAGGCCGCACCCGGTGTGGTGGATCAGGACCACGCTGCGGGTGCCCAGCGCGCGCTGACTGATGGTCAGGGAGCGGATCACGTCGTCGGTGACCACGCCGCCCGCGTTGCGGATGGTGTGGCAGTCACCCAGCTCCAGGCCGAGCGCGGCGTGCAGGTCGAGGCGGGCGTCCATGCAGGCGACGACGGCGACCTGGAGCACCGGACGCGCGTCCATGCCGGGGTCGGTGAACTCGCTCGCATACGTCTGGTTGGCGCCGACCAGGCGGTCCGTCACGCTGCCGCCACCCGGCGTGGCGTTCTCGGACCCGGTCGGAACTGCTGCGGAAGTCGTCATGCCCCCGACGTTACTGGTCACCGGTGGTCCCAGCCCGCTGTGGACGGCCACAAAGAACCACATCGTGGCTTGTTGTGAGCCAACCCACACGGAGCGCGAACCTGCGCCGGACGGGTGAATCCCGGCGAATCGCCAGGCCCGCCCGGAAGCCGTACGCGACGCGCAGGCCGGTTGATTGACCGCGACACAGGGTGGACTAAAGTGACGCGAAGCGGGAGGCGCGGCTCTTCCCGCTGGTGACACCCCCGGAGATCCCGGCACTCCGCCCGGACCGTCTCCCCGCGTGCGCGGCGCGTACGTGCGGCTCGGCCTCCTCCCGCTCCCGGCCGGCCGACGCCTCCGGCGCCGGCGGGCCTCCCCTTCACGGAGCGGGCGGGGACCCGGCGGTGCGTACCGCCCGCCGGAATGAGAGGCCCCCTTGACCGAGAGTCGACACGTCCCGGTGATGCTCCAGCGGTGCCTGGACCTGCTGGCGCCCGCCCTGGAGCGGCCGGGAGCGGTGGTCGTCGACTGCACCCTCGGCCTCGGCGGCCACAGCGAGGCACTGCTGGCGCGCTTCCCCGAGGCCCGGCTGATCGGCCTCGACCGGGACAAGGAGGCCCTCCGCCTCTCCGGCGAACGCCTCGCCCCCTACGGCGACCGCGCCACCCTCGTGCACGCCGTCTACGACGAACTCCCCGAAGTCCTCGAACGGCTGGGCATCCCGTCCGTCCAGGGCGTCCTCTTCGACCTCGGCGTCTCCTCCATGCAGCTCGACGAGGCCGACCGCGGCTTCGCCTACGCCCAGGACGCCCCGCTCGACATGCGCATGGACCAGACGACCGGCATCGGCGCCGCCGAGGTCCTCAACACCTACCCGGCCGGTGAACTGGTCCGCATCCTGCGCGCGTACGGCGAGGAGAAGCAGGCCAAGCGGATCGTCTCGGCGATCGTCCGCGAGCGCGAGAAGGAGCCGTTCACCAACAGCGCCCGTCTGGTCGAGCTGATCCGTGACGCCCTGCCGCAGGCCGCCAAGCGCACCGGCGGCAACCCGGCCAAGCGCACCTTCCAGGCCCTGCGCATCGAGGTCAACGGCGAGCTCTCCGTGCTGGAACGGGCCGTACCGGCCGCGGTGAAGGCGCTCGCGGTCGGCGGGCGGATCGCCGTGCTGTCGTACCAGTCGCTGGAGGACCGGCTGGTCAAGCAGGTCTTCGCGGCCGGCGCCGCCAACACCGCGCCGCCCGGACTGCCCGTGGTGCCCGAGCGCTACCAGCCCCGCCTGAAACTCCTCACCCGAGGTGCCGAACTCCCCACCGAGGAGGAGATCGCCGAGAACCGCCGGGCCGCCCCGGCCAGGCTGCGCGGCGTCGAGCGCATCAGGGAGGACGCCGAGTGAACGATCGGGGCCGGCCGGTCTCCGCGACCCGCCGGGAGGGGCAGTGAGCGGCAGGCCCGCGCCTCGGGGGAGGGCGGCCCGGCTCGCCCGGCTCATCCCCGCGGGCCGCGCCCGCGCGGCCCGCACCCCCTTCGTCCTCCTCGTCGTCCTGCTCCTGGGTGGCGGGCTCCTCGGTCTGCTGGTGCTCAACTCGGCGCTCAGCGAGGGGTCGTTCGAGCTGGACGACATACAGCGCCGGACCAAGAGCCTCACCGACGAGGAACAGGCTCTCCAGAGGGACATCGACGCCTACTCCGCGCCCGACGCACTCCAGCGCCGCGCCCGCGAACTCGGCATGGTCCCCGGCGGCGACCCCGCCTTCCTCGGCCCCGACGGCAGCGTCAAGGGCGTCCCCAGCGCCGCCCCGCGCTCCGCCGTCCTGCCCGTCCCCCGCGCCCCCGAGGCGCTGACCGCAGCCCCGAGCACGCTCCCGCCGGCGACACCGGGCAGCAGGGCTAGCGGCACCCCGGCGAGCCCCGCCGCCACGACTCCCGCGCCGGGCGGCACCCTCCGGTCCGCCCCCACCACCCCGACCCCCGGCAGGTGACGGAAGTGTCCGACAGGGAAACGCCGCGCCGCCGCGTGCCCGGACCCGCGAGGCCGCCCCGTCCCCGGGGCGCGGCCCCCCGCCGCCCCGGCTCCCAGGGCCGCCCCGGCCCCCAGCGCGGCCCCGCCCGCCGCCCCTCCCCGGGCCGTCGGCCCCCGGCCAGGCCCGCCCTGCGGCTCGGCAGCCCCCGGCCCCGGCTGCGCCTGGTCGGCCTGGCCCTCGCCCTGGTGCTGACCGCCTTCACCGTTCGCCTCCTCCAGGTGCAGGCGGTGGACGCCGGCACCTACAGCGCCAAGGCCGAGCAGAACCGCTACGTGGCGCACATCCTCACCGCGGAGCGGGGCGGCATCACCGACCGCAACGGCGTCGCCCTCGCCGTCAGCGAGGACGCCTACGACATCACCGCCGACCCGATGATGTTCAACCGCGAACAGCTCAAGATCTCCGACGGGCCCGAGCAGGCCGCCGCGCTGCTCGCGCCGATCCTCGGCCAGGACCAGGAAGCGCTCGTCGAGAAGCTCCGCCCGGCCAACAAGCGCTCCCGCTACGCCCGGCTGGCCTCCCGGCAGACCCCGCAGGTCTGGAAGCAGATCAAGGACCTCAAGGCCGCCTTCGTCAAGAAGGGCACCCCCAACGTGCTCGCCGGGGTCTTCGCCGACCCCAGCAGCCAGCGGGTGTACCCCAACAAGGAGCTGGCCGCCGGGATACTGGGCTGGGTCAACAGCGAGGGCCGGGGCGGCGGCGGTGTCGAGCAGCAGCTCGACAAGCAGCTCTCCGGCAAGGACGGCAAGATCCGTTACGCCCAGTCCGGCGGCCGCGAGGTGCCCACCGCGGGCTCCACCGAGACGCCCGCCGTGCCCGGCAGCGACGTCGAGCTGACCATCGACCGCGACATCCAGTGGGCCGCGCAGAACGCGATCTCCGAGCAGGTGAGGAAGTCCAGGGCCGACCGGGGCTACGTCGTCGTCCAGGACACCGCCACCGGCCAGATCCTCGCCATGGCCAACTCGCCCGGCTTCGACCCCAACGACCTCTCCAAGGCCGACTCCGCCGCCATGGGCAATCCGGCGCTGCAGGACGCCTACGAGCCCGGTTCCACCGCCAAGGTGATGTCCATGGCCGCCGTGCTGGAGGAGAACGCGGCCACCCCGCTCACCCACGTCGTCGTACCCAACCGGCTGCACCGGGGCGACCGGCTCTTCCAGGACGACGTCGACCACGCCACCTGGCACCTCACCCTCAACGGCGTGCTCGCCAAGTCCAGCAACATCGGCACCATCCTCGCGGCCGGCCAGCTCGGCAAGACCCAGCGGGCCGCCAACGACACGCTCTACTCGTACCTGCGCCGGTTCGGCATCGGCCGCTACACCGGGCTCGGCTTCCCCGGCGAGACACCGGGCATCCTCGCGCCCTCGGCCAAGTGGTCCACCTCGCAGCAGTACACGATCCCTTTCGGCCAGGGCTTCTCCATCAACGCCTTGCAGGCCGCCTCCGTCTACTCCACGATCGCCAACGGCGGAGTCCGCGTCGCGCCCACCCTCGTGCGCGGCACCAGGGGCGCCGACGGCCGCTTCGCCCCGGCGCCCGAGCCCGGGAAGATCCGGGTGGTCAGCGAGAAGACCGCGAAGACCGTCGCCCAGATGCTGGAGTCGGTCGTCGACGACGAGCAGGGCACCGGCGTCAAGGCCCGCATCCCCGGCTACCGGGTCGCGGGCAAGACCGGCACCGCCAACCGCGTCGATCCGGCCACCGGGAGGTACCACGGCTACACCTCGTCCTTCGCCGGGTTCGCCCCCGCCGACAAGCCGCGCCTCACCGTCTACTGCGCCATCCAGAACGCCACCTCCGGCAGCTACTTCGGCGGCCAGATCTGCGGTCCGGTCTACAAGCAGGTGATGGAGTTCGCGCTGAAGACCATGCAGGTGCCGCCGACCGGAGCCAAGGCCGCCGCCCTGCCCGTCTCCTACCAGCCCTGACCCGCCCCCGGCGGAACCAGGCACCGACCACCAGGAACGAGCCCGTGACAACGATCACTCCCGACGACCGGAACCGAGGGACCCACCGCAACGGGCGCGAGACCCGTTTTAGCTCCGGAGCGGGTACTCCCGGTACGCTCACCGCCGTGCCACACGCCGATCAGTCCCAAACCACTCAGAAAGGCGCTTCCGTGACAAATCCGGGACCGCCGCGACCGGTTCAGGTCTCCGCCATCTCCCTCGCGGAACTGGCCGGTCAACTGGGTACCGCCGCACCCGCCGAGTCCGCCGCCCCCGTCGGCGTCACCGGGATCACCCACGACTCGCGGGCCGTCCGCCCCGGTGACGTGTACGCCGCCCTGCCCGGCGCCAGACTGCACGGCGCCGACTTCGCCGACCAGGCGGCGGGCCTGGGCGCCGTCGCCGTCCTCACCGACCCGGCGGGCGCCGACCGCGCCGCCGCGACCGGCCTGCCGGTCCTGGTCGTCGAGGACCCGCGCGCGCAGATGGGCGAGCTGGCCGCGACCATCTACGGGCACCCCGGCCGGGACATGCTCCAGATCGGCATCACCGGCACCTCCGGCAAGACCACCACCGCCTACCTGGTCGAGGGCGGCCTGCGGGCGGCCGGCCGGGCCACCGGGCTGGTCGGCACCGTCGAGACCCGCATCGGCGACGAGCGCATCAAGTCCGAGCGCACCACACCCGAAGCCACCGACCTCCAGGCCCTGTTCGCCGTCATGCGCGAACGCGGCACCGACGCCGTCGCCATGGAGGTCTCCAGCCACGCCCTGGTCCTCGGCCGGGTCGACGGCTGCGTCTTCGACATCGCGGTCTTCAACAACCTCAGCCCGGAGCACATGGAGTTCCACTCCGGCATGGAGGACTACTTCCAGGCCAAGGCGAGCCTGTTCACCCCCGAGCGCAGCCGGCTCGGCGTGGTCAACGCCGACGACGAGTACGGCCGCAGGCTCGTCACCGAGGCCGGCGTGCCCGTGGTCACCTTCTCCGCGGAGGGCCACCCGGACGCCGACTGGCGCGCCGAGGACGTCCAGATCGGCCCCATGGACTCGACGTTCACCGCGCTCGGCCCCAAGGGGGAGCGGGTGCACGCCCGTTCGCCGCTGCCCGGCCCGTTCAACGTCGCCAACACCCTCGCCGCCCTGGCCGCCCTGGCCGCCGCCGGGATCGACCCGCAGACCGCCGCCGACGGCATCGCCGCGGTGCCCGGCGTCCCCGGCCGCCTGGAGCGCGTCGACGCCGGACAGCCCTACCTCGCCGTCGTCGACTACGCCCACAAGACCGACGCGGTCGAGTCGGTGCTCAAGGCGCTGCGCAAGGTCACCAAGGGCCGGGTGCACCTCGTGCTCGGCTGCGGCGGCGACCGCGACCGCACCAAGCGCGGCCCGATGGGCGCCGCCGCGGCCCGGTACGCCGACACGGCCGTACTGACCTCCGACAACCCCCGCTCCGAGGACCCGCTGGCGATCCTGGCGACCATGCTCCAGGGCGCCGCCTCCGTCCCCGCGCACGAGCGCGGCGAGGTGCTGCTGTTCGAGGAGCGGGCAGCCGCCATCGCCGCCGCCGTGGGCCGCGCCGCAGCCGGTGACACCGTGCTGGTCGCGGGCAAGGGCCACGAGCAGGGCCAGGACATCGCCGGCGTGATCCGTCCCTTCGACGACCGCCAGGTGCTCCGCGAAGCCATCGAGAACACCCAGGGATGAACTTGTGATCGCCCTCTCCCTCGCCGAGATCGCAGCAGTCGTCGGCGGGCAGACGCACGACATACCGGATACGTCCGTCCAGGTCACCGGGCCGGTCGTCCGGGACTCCCGCGAGGTGGTGCCCGGCACCCTGTTCGTCGCCTTCGTCGGCGAGCGGGTGGACGGCCACGACTTCGCCGCCCAGGTCGTCGAGGCGGGCGCGGTCGCCGTACTGGCGTCGCATCCCGTCGGCGTGCCCGCGATCGTCGTGGACGACGTCCAGGAGGCCCTCGGCGCCCTCGCCCGCCATGTCGTCGAACGGCTCGGCGCGACCCTCGTCGCGCTGACCGGCTCGGCAGGCAAGACCAGCACCAAGGACCTCATCGCCCAGGTCCTCGGCGGCAAGGCGCCGACCGTGTTCACGCCCGGCTCGCTCAACAACGAGATCGGGCTGCCCCTCACCGCCCTGTCCGCCACCGAGGAGACGAAGTTCCTCGTGCTGGAGATGGGAGCCCGCGGCATCGGGCACATCCGCTACCTGGCCGAACTCACCCCGCCGAAGATCGGGTTGGTGCTCAACGTGGGCAGTGCCCACATCGGCGAGTTCGGCGGCCGTGAGCAGATCGCCCAGGCCAAGGGCGAGTTGGTGGAAAGCCTGCCCTCGGCGGCGGACGGCGGCGCGGCGATCCTCAACGCCGACGACCCGCTGGTGCGCGCGATGGCCTCCCGTACCAAGGCGAAGGTGGTCCTTTTCGGAGAGTCGGCCGAAGCGGACGTACGTGCCGAGAACGTACGACTCACGGACAGCGGACAGCCCTCGTTCAGGCTTCACACACCCTCCGGTGCAAGTGATGTGACCATGCGCCTGTACGGTGAGCACCACGTGTCGAACGCGCTCGCCGCGGCCGCCGTCGCCCATGAGCTGGGCATGTCCGCAACCGAGATCGCGACCGCGCTCTCCGGGGCGGGCACCCTCTCCCGCTGGCGCATGGAGGTCACCGAGCGCCCGGACGGCGTGACCATCGTCAATGACGCCTACAACGCCAACCCCGAGTCCGTACGGGCCGCCCTCAAGGCGCTCGTGGCCATGGGCAAGGGGCGCCGCACGTGGGCGGTGCTCGGCAAGATGGCCGAGCTGGGGGACGAGGCTCTCGCCGAGCACGACGCGGTCGGACGGCTCGCCGTCCGGCTCAACGTCAGCAAGCTCGTCGCGGTCGGTGGCATCGAAGCCTCCTGGCTGCAACTGGGCGCATACAACGAGGGTTCGTGGGGTGAGGAGTCGGTGCACGTGTCCGACGCACAGGCGGCGATCGACCTTTTGCGCAAGCAGTTGCGTCCGGGGGACGTCGTGCTGGTGAAGGCGTCCCGGTCGGTGGGGCTGGAGAGGGTCGCGCAGACGCTCGCCGAGGCCGGTACCGAGGGTGAGGTCGCCGCCCGATGATGAACCAGGTCCTGTTCTCGGGCGTCATCGGCCTCTTCCTGACGCTGATCGGAACCCCGCTGCTGATCAAGCTCCTCGCCCGCAAGGGGTACGGCCAGTACATCCGCGACGACGGCCCGCGCGAGCACGCCAGCAAGCGCGGTACGCCGACCATGGGCGGTATCGCCTTCATCCTGGCCACGATCGCCGCGTACTTCCTCAGCAAGGTGATCACCGGCAAGCCGCCGACCTACTCCGGCCTGCTGGTGCTCGGCCTGATGTTCGGCATGGGCCTGGTCGGCTTCCTCGACGACTACATCAAGATCGTCAAGCGTCGCTCGCTCGGCCTGCGCGCCAAGGCGAAGATGGCCGGACAGCTCATAGTCGGCATCGGGTTCGCCGTCCTCGCCCTGCAGTTCCCGGACAACCGGGGCAACACGCCGGCCTCCACCAAGCTGTCGTTCATCACCGACTTCGGCTGGACCATCGGCCCGGTGCTGTTCGTGGTCTGGGCGCTGTTCATGATCCTCGCCATGTCCAACGGCGTGAACCTCACCGACGGTCTGGACGGCCTTGCCACCGGCGCCTCCGTCCTCGTCTTCGGCGCCTACACGTTCATCGGGGTCTGGCAGTTCCAGGAGTCCTGCGCCAACGCCATGACCCTGACCAACCCGGCCGCCTGCTACGAGGTGCGCGACCCGCTGGACCTCGCGGTGGTCGCCTCCGCCCTGATGGGCGCCTGCCTGGGCTTCCTGTGGTGGAACACCTCGCCGGCCAAGATCTTCATGGGCGACACCGGCTCGCTCGCCCTCGGCGGTGTCCTCACCGGCCTGGCCATCCTCTCCCGCACGGAGCTGCTGGTGGCCATCATGGGCGGCCTGTTCGTCCTCATCACCATGTCGGTCGTCATCCAGGTCGGCTCCTTCCGGCTCACCGGCAAGCGCGTCTTCCGGATGGCACCGCTCCAGCACCACTTCGAACTCAAGGGCTGGTCCGAGGTCCTTGTCGTGGTCCGCTTCTGGATCATCCAGGGCATCTGCGTCATCGTCGGACTGGGCCTCTTCTACGCGGGATGGGCAGCGGACAAGTGACCTCCTCGGTGCCTTCGGGAACCAGCGAATTCCAGGGCAAGCACGTCACCGTCGCCGGGCTCGGCGTCTCCGGCCTGCCGGCCGCGAAGGCGCTGCACGCGCGCGGGGCGATCGTCACGGCCGTCAACGACGGCGACGACGCCCGCGCCCGTGAGCAGGCGGCGGAACTGGAGGCGCTCGGCATCACCGTCCGCCTCGGCGACGGCGCGACCCTGCCCGAGGGCACCGAGCTGATCGTCACCGCCCCCGGCTGGCAGCCCGGAAAGCCGCTGTTCCGCGCCGCCGGGGAGGCAGGCGTCCCCGTCTGGGGCGACGTCGAGCTCGCCTGGCGGCTGCGCGGGCCCGACGCGGCCCCCTGGCTCGCCGTCACCGGCACCAACGGCAAGACCACGACCGTGCAGATGCTCGCCTCCATCCTCAGGGCGGCGGGCCTGCGCACGGCCGCGGTCGGCAACATCGGCGTCTCCCTGCTGGACGCCGTCCTCGGCGACGAGCCGTACGACGTGCTCGCCGTCGAGCTGTCCAGCTACCAGCTCCACTGGGCGCCCTCCCTGCGCGCCCACTCCGGCGCGGTCCTCAACCTCGCCCCGGACCACCTCGACTGGCACGGCTCCATGGACGCCTACGCCGCCGACAAGGGCCGCATCTACGAGGGCAACAAGGTCGCCTGCGTCTACAACGTGGCCGACCCGCGCACCGAGGACCTGGTGCGCGAGGCCGACGTCGAGGAGGGCTGCCGGGCCGTCGGGTTCACGCTCCAGGCGCCCGCAGTCTCCCAACTCGGCGTGGTGGACGGCATCCTGGTCGACCGGGCCTTCGTGGAGAACCGGCACAAGAACGCGCAGGAGCTGGCCGAGGTCACGGACGTCGACCCGCCCGCTCCGCACAACATCGCCAACGCCCTCGCCGCGGCGGCCCTCGCGCGCTCCTTCGGGGTGCCGGCGCAGGCGGTGCGCGACGGACTGCGCGCCTTCAAGCCCGACGCCCACCGCATCGCGCACGTCGCCGACGTCGACGGCGTGGCGTACGTGGACGACTCCAAGGCCACCAACACCCACGCCGCCGAAGCCTCGTTGGCCGCCTACGAGCCGATCGTGTGGATCGCGGGGGGACTGGCCAAGGGAGCCGAGTTCGACGAGCTGGTGGCCAACTCCGCGAAGCGGCTGCGAGGCGTCGTACTGATCGGCGCCGACCGCGCGCTGATCCGGGAGGCCCTGGCGCGACACGCCCCGGAAGTACCCGTCGTGGACCTCGACCGGACCGACACTGGGGCGATGCTCCAGGCGGTGACGGAGGCGAAGCGGCTGGCCCGGCCCGGCGACACGGTACTGCTGGCCCCGGCCTGCGCCTCCATGGACATGTTCACCAACTACAACCAGCGCGGCGACGCGTTCGCGGCCGCGGTCCGCGAGCTCGGCGCCTGACCCCGGCCGCCCGTGCCGGGCGGACCTTGGGAGGGACGCGTGGGACGGTCGACGTTCAGCGGAGGCCAGGATGCCCGGTAGCCGTACCGGACGGCCGCCCGTACAGCGGGCGGCCCGTCCCGCACCCCCGAGGACAGCGGGCGAGAACCCGCTGCGCCGGCTGCCCGACCGCGCCCGCAGGGCGTGGGACCGGCCGCTGACCGCCTACTACCTGATCCTGGGCGGCAGCATGCTGATCACCGTCCTGGGCCTGGTGATGGTCTACTCGGCCTCCCAGATCACCGCGCTGCAGCTCTCGCTGCCCGGCTCCTTCTTCTTCCGCAAGCAGTTCCTCGCCGCGCTCATCGGCGGCGCGCTGCTCTTCGCCGCCTCCCGGATGCCGGTCAAGCTGCACCGGGCGCTGGCCTACCCGATCCTGGCCGCCGCCGTGTTCTCCATGGCCCTGGTGCAGGTGCCGGGGATAGGGATGTCGGTCAACGGCAACCGGAACTGGATCTCGCTCGGCGGCTCCTTCCAGATCCAGCCCAGTGAGTTCGGCAAGCTCGCCCTGGTGCTGTGGGGCGCCGACCTGATCGCCCGCAAGCAGGACAAGCGGCTGCTGACCCAGTGGAAGCACATGCTGGTCCCGCTCGTCCCGGTCGCCTTCCTGCTGCTCGGCCTGATCATGCTCGGCGGGGACATGGGCACCGCGATCATCCTCACCGCGATCCTCTTCGGCCTGCTCTGGCTGGCCGGCGCCCCGACCCGGCTCTTCGCCGGGGTGCTGTCGGTGGCTGCGCTGATCGGTGTGATCCTCATCAAGACCAGCCCCAACCGGATGGCCAGGCTCGCCTGCATCGGCGCCACCGAACCCAAGGCGGGTGCCGCCGACTGCTGGCAGGCCGTGCACGGCATCTACGCCCTGGCCTCGGGCGGGATCTTCGGTTCCGGGCTGGGCGCCAGCGTGGAGAAATGGGGTCAACTCCCTGAAGCCCACACGGACTTCATCTTCGCCGTCACAGGTGAGGAACTGGGCCTCGCGGGCACGCTGTCGGTACTGGCCCTGTTCGCGGCTCTAGGCTATGCGGGTATCCGCGTGGCCGGACGCACGGAGGACCCCTTCGTGAGGTACGCCGCGGGAGGCGTGACGACGTGGCTCATCGCCCAGGCGGTGATCAACATCGGTGCGGTGCTCGGCCTGCTGCCGATCGCCGGCGTCCCGCTCCCGCTGTTCTCCTACGGAGGGTCCGCCCTGCTGCCGACCATGTTCGCCGTCGGGCTGCTGATCGCGTTCGCGCGTGACGAGCCCGGTGCGCGGGCGGCACTTGCGATGCGGCAACCTCGCTTTGGTAGAAAGCGGTCGGGGGGCTCCCGTGCCGAGCGGGTGCCACGGAGATGGAACACGATGCGACGGCGCGCCTCGGCGGCGCGTCCGTCCGGAGAGCGGTGAATTTCGGTGCATGTCGTACTCGCCGGCGGGGGTACCGCGGGCCACATCGAGCCCGCGCTCGCCCTCGCGGACGCCCTGCGCAGGCAGGACCCCACCGTGGGGATCACGGCCCTGGGCACGGAGCGCGGTCTGGAGACCCGGCTCGTCCCCGAGCGCGGCTACGAGCTGGCGCTGATCCCGGCGGTCCCGCTGCCGCGCAAGCCCACGCCCGAGCTGATCACCGTGCCGGGCCGGCTGCGCGGCACGATCAAGGCCGCCGAGCAGATCCTGGAGCGCACCAAGGCGGACGCGGTGGTCGGCTTCGGCGGCTACGTCGCGCTGCCCGGCTACCTGGCCGCCAAGCGCCTCGGCGTGCCGATCGTGATCCACGAGGCCAACGCCCGCCCCGGCCTGGCCAACAAGATCGGCTCCCGCTACGCGGCCCGGGTCGCGGTGTCCACGCCCGACAGCAAGCTGCGTGACGCACGCTACATCGGCATCCCGCTGCGCCGCTCCATCGCCACCCTGGACCGTGCCGCCGCGCGTCCGGAGGCCCGCGCCCGGTTCGGCCTGGACCCCAACCTGCCCACGCTGCTCGTCTCCGGCGGTTCCCAGGGCGCCCGGCACCTCAACGAGGTCGTCCAGCGGGTCGCGCCCTGGCTCCAGCAGGCCGGCATCCAGATCCTGCACGCGGTCGGCCCGAAGAACGAACTGCCGCAGGTGCAGCAGATGCCGGGGATGCCCCCGTACGTCCCGGTAAGTTATCTGGACCGGATGGACCTCGCGTACGCCGCCGCCGACATGATGCTCTGCCGCGCGGGCGCGATGACCGTCGCCGAACTGACCGCCGTCGGACTCCCGGCCGCCTACGTCCCGCTGCCCATCGGCAACGGCGAACAGCGGCTGAACGCCCAGCCGGTGGTCAAGGCGGGCGGCGGGCTGCTCGTGGACGACGCGGAACTGACGCCGGAATGGGTGCAGCAGAACGTGCTCCCCGTCCTCGCCGACCCGCACCGCCTGTACGAGATGTCCCGCGCCGCCGGTGAGTTCGGCCGCCGGGACGCCGACGACCTGCTCGTCGGCATGGTGTACGAGGCCATCGCCTCCAGCCGTTAGGCACCGCACGACGAAGGGATCAGCGAGCGTGGCCGGTTCGACCACCGCCGAGCGCGGTGAACGCCAGCAGGAGTCGGCCGGCCCGCCGCTCGTCCGGCGATTCAAGCGCCCCCGTCTTCGTGTGATCATCGCATCGGCCGTCGCGCTGGCCCTCTTGGGCGCCGGCACCGTCTGGCTGCTCTACGGCTCCGAGTGGCTGCGCGTACGGCACGTCTCGGTCTCCGGCACCGAGGTGCTCACCCCCGCGGAGGTCCGCGACGCTGCCGCCGTGCCGATCGGCGCTCCGCTGGCCTCCGTCGGCACGGACGCCGTCGAGGCCCGGCTGCGGGGGAAGTTGCGCCGCGTCGACACCGTCGAGGTGTCCCGGTCCTGGCCCGACGGCATCACCCTGAAGGTCACCGAGCGCACCCCGGTGCTGCTGGCCCGCGAGAAGGGCAGGTTCACCGAGATCGATCACGAGGGCGTACGTTTCGCCTCCGTGGGGAAGGCGCCGAAGGGTGTACCGATGCTCGAACTCACCGCTTCCCGCAAGGGATCGGGTGCCGCCAGCCTGCGCCGCTTCGGCAGCGGACGCCTCGTGCGCGAGGCGGTCCGGGTGGCCGGCAGCCTCCCGCCCGCCGTCGCCCGCGACACCGGGACGGTCAAGGTGGGCTCGTTCGACGCCATCACCCTGGAGTTGGACCGCGGGCGCACCGTGGAGTGGGGGAGCGGTGAGCAGGGGCGTGCCAAGGCACGGGCCCTCACAGCTCTCATGAAAGCAGCTCCACGCGCCCGGTACTTCGACGTGAGCGTGCCCACCGCCCCGGCGTCAGCGGGGAGTTGACGCACATCAGCGCAGGCCAGCACCCTGGTTGGGCACTGCTACGGCTGATCACATAGGGTGAAAAGAAAAACGGGAGGTTCGGCGTGTTCGTTGAACGGGCGCCGCTTGTCGACTTAGTGTCCTGTTCAGAAGACTCCAGGGAACAGACACACTGGTAACCCTAAACTTCAGCGTTAGGGTTCGGGTCGGCGTTCGGACCGTCCCAATTCGGCATCCGTCGTCCCGGTCGGGGAACCGCCCGGCGCGACAACGTAATTCGAGGCGAGAGGCCTTCGACGTGGCAGCACCGCAGAACTACCTCGCAGTCATCAAGGTCATCGGTGTCGGCGGCGGTGGTGTCAATGCCATCAACCGGATGATCGAGGTCGGCCTCAAGGGCGTCGAGTTCATCGCCATCAACACCGACGCGCAGGCACTGTTGATGAGCGACGCCGACGTCAAGCTGGACGTCGGCCGTGAACTGACCCGCGGGCTCGGCGCCGGCGCCAACCCGGCCGTCGGCCGCAAGGCCGCCGAGGACCACCGCGAGGAGATCGAGGAGGTCCTCAAGGGGGCCGACATGGTCTTCGTGACCGCCGGCGAGGGCGGCGGCACCGGCACCGGCGGCGCGCCCGTCGTGGCCAACATCGCCCGCTCGCTGGGCGCCCTCACCATCGGCGTGGTCACCCGCCCCTTCACCTTCGAGGGCCGGCGCCGCGCCAACCAGGCCGAGGACGGCATCGCGGAGCTGCGCGAAGAGGTCGACACCCTCATCGTGATCCCCAACGACCGGCTGCTGTCCATCTCGGACCGCCAGGTCTCGGTCCTGGACGCCTTCAAGTCCGCCGACCAGGTCCTGCTCTCCGGTGTCCAGGGCATCACCGACCTGATCACCACCCCCGGTCTGATCAACCTCGACTTCGCCGACGTCAAGTCGGTCATGTCCGAGGCCGGTTCGGCTCTCATGGGCATCGGCTCGGCCCGCGGCGACGACCGCGCCGTGGCCGCCGCCGAGATGGCTATCTCCTCGCCGCTGCTGGAGGCGTCCATCGACGGCGCCCGGGGCGTCCTGCTCTCGATCTCCGGTGGTTCCGACCTCGGCCTGTTCGAGATCAACGAGGCGGCCCAGCTCGTCAGCGAGGCCGCCCACCCCGAGGCCAACATCATCTTCGGCGCGGTCATCGACGACGCCCTCGGCGACGAGGTGCGAGTCACCGTGATCGCGGCCGGCTTCGACGGCGGCCAGCCGCCGGCCCGCCGGGACAACGTCCTCGGCTCGTCCTCGGCCTCCTCCAACTCCTCGGCCCAGCGCCGCGAGGAGCCGGCCCCGCCGCGCCAGCAGCAGGCGGAGAGCCGTCCGACCTTCGGCTCGCTCGGCAGCGTGACGCCGAAGGAGGAGCCGGAGCCGGCCCCCGAGCCCGTGGTCGAGATCCCGGTGGCCCCGCCGGTGCCGCAGTCCCGTACCTACGCGGACAGCGCGGCCGAGGAGCTGGACGTGCCGGACTTCCTGAAGTGATAGGACAGCGCGAGGACGTGAGCGGCGCGCACTTCGCCTTCACCGACAGGTGGGGCGGGGTGAGCGCCGCTCCGTATGCGGAGCTCAATCTCGGCGGCGCGGTCGGCGACGACCCCGGCGCCGTGCGGACCAACCGCGCACGGGCCGCCGCCGCGCTGGGCGTGGACCCGGCGCGGGTGGTCTGGATGAACCAGGTGCACGGCGCCGGGGTCGCGGTCGTGGACGAGCCCTGGGGCGAGCGCCCGGTGCCGGAGGTCGACGCGATCGTCACCGCCCGCCGCCGTCTCGCCCTCGCCGTGCTCACCGCCGACTGCGTACCGGTGCTGCTCGCCGACCCCGTCGCGGGTGTCGTCGCGGCGGCGCACGCGGGACGGCCCGGCATGCTCGCCGGGGTCGTCCCGGCCGCCGTCCGCGCGATGACCGAACTCGGCGCCGAGCCCGGCCGGATCGTCGCCCGTACCGGACCCGCCGTGTGCGGCCGTTGCTACGAGGTGCCGGAGGCGATGCGCGCCGAGTGCGCCGCCGCCGAACCGGCGGTGCACGCCGAGACGAGCTGGGGCACTCCCGCCGTCGACGTCAGCGCCGGAGTGCTGGCCCAGCTGGACCGGCTCGGGGTGCGCGACCGGCAGCAATCCCCGGTGTGCACAAGGGAGTCGGACGATCACTTCTCGTACCGCCGCGACCGCTCCACCGGACGGCTCGCCGGCTATGTGTGGCTGGACTGATGGGGCATGACGGACCGTAGGACCGAACTCACCGACAATCTGGCGAGGGTTGAGGAACGCATCGCCGCCGCATGCGCGGCCGCGGGGCGGGCACGCGAAGAGGTGACCCTGATCGTGGTCACCAAGACATACCCGGCCGACGACGTACGCGTCCTGTCGGAACTGGGAGTGCGCCAGGTCGCGGAGAACCGGGACCAGGACGCGGCACCCAAGCACGCCGAGTGCGCGGATCTGCCCCTGGAATGGCACTTCGTGGGTCAGTTGCAGACCAACAAGGTTCGTTCCGTGGTCGGTTACGCCGATGTCGTGCAGTCCGTCGACCGGGACCGGCTCGTCACCGCACTCTCCAAGGAGGCCGTGCGGGCCGGGCGTGAGATCGGCTGCCTCATCCAGGTCGCCCTGGACGCGGGGGCGAGCGGCCGGGGCGAGCGGGGCGGGATCGCGCCGGCCGGGATCGGGGACCTGGCCGACCTGATCGCCGGCTCGCCCGGGCTGCGGCTGGACGGGCTGATGACCGTCGCGCCGCTCACCGGCGAGTACGCGGGACGCGAACGCGCCGCGTTCGAACGGCTCGTGGATTTGTCGACCGACCTGCGCCGGACCCATCCTGCTGCGACCATGGTGTCCGCAGGGATGAGCGCGGACCTCGAAGAGGCCGTGGCGGCCGGGGCGACACATGTGCGCGTCGGCAGCGCGGTACTCGGAGTCCGTGCCAGGCTCGGGTAACGTCGCCAGGAAGTCGGACCACAGCAGAAAATATGGTCAATGCCCGCCGAAAGCGGGCGCAACGACCGAGTGGATCGCGGGAACTTGGCAGTCGTCACCCGATCCACCACAGAGCGGAGGACTCAGAGCATGGCCGGCGCGATGCGCAAGATGGCGGTCTACCTCGGCCTCGTGGAGGACGATGGGTACGACGGCCGGGGTTTCGACCCCGACGACGACTTCGAGCCCGAACTGGACCCGGAGCCCGAGCGGGACCACCGACGACATGAGCCGACACACCAGCCGCACAGCGCACATGTGTCCCAAAGGGATGAATCGGTGCGAGTGGCGCAGCCTCCGGCGCAACGCGAACCGGTGTCCCATTCCCCGGCGCTGACCGCGGAATCGGGCCGCCCGGCGCGCATCGCGCCCGTGGCGTCCATCACACAAGAACGTCAGTCCCTGGAGAAGAACGCGCCGGTGATCATGCCCAAGGTCGTGTCGGAACGAGAGCCGTACCGCATCACCACCCTGCACCCCCGGACCTACAACGAGGCCCGTACCATCGGGGAACACTTCCGCGAGGGCACTCCGGTGATCATGAATCTGACCGAGATGGACGACACCGACGCGAAGCGACTTGTCGACTTTGCGGCGGGTTTGGTGTTTGGACTTCACGGCAGTATCGAACGGGTGACGCAGAAGGTCTTCCTGTTGTCTCCTGCTAACGTCGATGTCACGGCGGAGGACAAGGCCCGCATCGCAGAGGGCGGGTTCTTCAACCAGAGCTGAAGACGCACCACCGGAAGACGCAGGGAACAGGGGAGAGGGAACCAGCAGCCATGAGCGTGTTCGCGCAGGTGATCTACATCGCGCTGATGGTGTTTCTCGTCGTCCTGATCTTCCGGCTTGTCATGGACTACGTCTTCCAGTTCGCCCGCTCGTGGCAACCCGGCAAGGCGATGGTGGTCGTACTGGAGGCCACCTACACTGTCACCGATCCACCGTTGAAGCTTCTGCGGCGGTTCATCCCGCCGTTGCGGCTCGGGGGCGTGGCACTCGACCTGTCCTTCTTCGTCCTGATGATCATCGTCTACATCCTCATCACCGTGGCGGGGAGCTTCGCGCGATGAGAGTGGACGATACGGTCTTGCCGACTGCCGATGACTACGTTGAGGTGAAGAGATGCCGTTGACCCCCGAGGACGTGCGGAACAAGCAGTTCACGACCGTCCGCCTCCGAGAAGGCTATGACGAGGACGAGGTCGATGCCTTCCTCGACGAGGTCGAAGCCGAACTGACCCGTCTGCTCCGCGAGAACGAGGATCTGCGCGCCAAGCTGGCCGCCGCCACGCGGGCCGCCGCGCAGAACCAGCAGAACATGCGCAAGCCCCCGGAGCAGGGGCAGGACCAGCAGCAGGGCATGCGTGGACCCGGCGCTCCGGTCCCCGCCGGGATATCGGGCCCGCCGCAGCAGCAGATGGGTGGCCCCATGGGTGGCCCGCCCCAGTTGCCGAGCGGTGCCCCGCAGCTCCCCGCCGGTCCCGGCGGACAGGGCGGCCCGCAGGGCCCCGGCCCCATGGGTCAGGGTCAGATGGGTCCCGGTCCGATGGGCCAGGGCCAGGGACAGATGGGCCAGGGCCCGATGGGTCAGGGTCCGATGGGCCAGGGCCCCGGCCCCATGGGTCAGGGTCCCGGTCCGATGGGCCAGGGCCCGATGGGCGGCCAGCCGCCCATGCCCCAGCAGATGGGCGGCCCCATGGGCGGTCCGATGGGCGGCCCCGGCCTGCCCGGCCAGGGTGGCCCCGGCGGCGACAGCGCCGCGCGTGTCCTCTCGCTGGCCCAGCAGACCGCCGACCAGGCGATCGCCGAGGCCCGCTCCGAGGCCAACAAGATCGTCGGTGAGGCCCGCAGCCGCGCCGAGGGTCTGGAGCGCGACGCCCGTGCCAAGGCCGACGCCCTGGAGCGGGACGCCCAGGAGAAGCACCGCGTGGCCATGGGCTCCCTGGAGTCCGCGCGCGCCACGCTGGAGCGCAAGGTCGAGGACCTGCGCGGCTTCGAGCGGGAGTACCGGACGCGTCTGAAGTCGTACCTGGAGTCTCAGCTCCGTCAGCTCGAGACGCAGGCCGACGACTCGCTCGCCCCGCCTCGCACTCCGGCCGCCGCCTCCCTGCCGCCGTCCCCGGCGCCCTCGATGGCTCCGGCCGGCGCGAGCGCCCCGTCCTACGGTGGCGGCAACCAGGGCATGGGTGGCCCCCAGTCGCCCGCCGGACCGTCCTACGGCGGCCAGCAGCAGATGACGCCGGCCATGACCCAGCCGATGGCTCCGGTCCGGCCGCAGGGCCCGTCCCCGATGGGTCAGGCTCCCTCGCCGATGCGCGGGTTCCTGATCGACGAGGACGACAACTGACGGCCCCGCACGGCCTTTAGTACGCCACAGGCGTCGGCAGCGTTCAGGGCGGCCCCCGGACCACGGTCCGGGGGCCGCCCTGTTTTACGCGTGTTGAGAGGGGTTGGAGACCGGGCCGGGGCCGAAGGCGGCCACGCCAGGCACGCCAGGGGTGCGGGGCCGCGGGGGACGACGGCTCCGTCGCGTGAGCCCGGCCGGCCACGACGCGCTCGCAGGCGGAAACAGCGACGGCGGCCACCCGCGGGCGGCCGCCGTCGTGCTGCGCGGAGAGTTACGCCTTGCGCAGACGGAACGTCAGGGACAGCCCCTCGTCCTTGAAGGCCTCCCCGAAGCTCTCATCGCCCTCGCCCTGGGCGAAGTCCGTGGCGAGGACCTCCTCCGCGATGAGCCCGGAGTGCTCGGCCAGCGCCGCCACCACCGCGGGTTCACCCGCCGACCACCGCAGCGAGATCCGGTCGGCCACGTCGAGCCCGCTGTTCTTGCGCGCCTCCTGGATCAGCCGGATGGCGTCCCGCGCGAGCCCCGCCTGCCGCAGCTCCTCGGTGATCTCCAGGTCCAGTGCCACCGTCGCACCGGAGTCGGAGGCCACCGACCACCCCTCACGCGGCGTCTCGGTGATGATCACCTCGTCCGGGGCGAGCGTCACCGTCTCGCCGTCCACCTCGACCGAGGCCGTGCCCTCGCGCAGCGCGAGCGACAGCGCGGCGGCGTCGGCGGCGGCGACCGCCTTGGCCACGTCCTGCACCCGCTTGCCGAACCGCTTGCCCAGCGCCCGGAAGTTGGCCTTGGCGGTGGTGTCCACCAGCGAGCCGCCGACCTCGGACAGCGAGGCCAGGGACTCCACGTTCAGCTCTTCGGTGATCTGCGCGCGCAGCTCGGCGCCGAGGGTGTCGAAGCCCGCCGCGCCGACCAGAGCGCGGGACAGCGGCTGACGCGTCTTCACGCCCGACTCGGCACGCGTGGCGCGGCCCAGCTCCACCAGGCGCCGGACCAGGACCATCCGCTGGGACAGCTCCGGGTCGATCGCCGACAGGTCGGCCTCCGGCCAGCTGGAGAGGTGCACCGACTCCGGGGCGTCCGGGGTGACGGGAACGATCAGGTCCTGCCAGACCCGCTCGGCGATGAACGGGGTGATCGGGGCCATGAGCTGGGTGACCGTCTCGACCACCTCGTGGAGCGTGCGCAGCGCGGCCTTGTCGCCCTGCCAGAACCGGCGGCGCGAACGGCGCACGTACCAGTTGGACAGGTCGTCCACGAACGCGGAGAGCAGCTTGCCGGCGCGCTGGGTGTCGTACGCCTCCAGCGCCCTGGTCACCTGGTCGGTGAGGGCGTGGAGTTCGGACAGCAGCCAGCGGTCCAGCAGCGGGCGGTCGGCCGGGGCCGGGTCCGCCTCGCTGGGGGCCCAGCCGGAGGTGCGGGCGTACAGGGCCTGGAAGGCGACGGTGTTCCAGTAGGTGAGGAGGGTCTTGCGGACGACCTCCTGGATCGTGCCGTGGCCGACCCGGCGGGCCGCCCAGGGGGAGCCGCCGGCCGCCATGAACCAGCGCACCGCGTCCGCGCCGTGCTGGTCCATCAGCGGGATGGGCTCCAGGGTGTTGCCCAGGTGCTTGGACATCTTGCGGCCGTCCTCGGCGAGGATGTGGCCGAGGCACACCACGTTCTCGTAGGAGGACTGGTCGAACACCAGGGTGCCGACGGCCATCAGCGTGTAGAACCAGCCGCGGGTCTGGTCGATCGCCTCGGAGATGAACTGTGCCGGGTACCGGCTCTCGAACAGCTCCTTGTTCTTGTGCGGGTAGCCCCACTGCGCGAACGGCATCGAACCCGAGTCGTACCAGGCGTCGATGACCTCGGGCACGCGTGTGGCGGTGTCGCCGCACTCCGGGCAGGGGAAGGTCACCGCGTCGATGTAGGGGCGGTGCGGGTCCAGCCCGGACTGGTCGGTGCCGGTCAGCTCGCTCAGCTCGGCGCGGGAGCCGACGACCGTGAGGTGGTCGTCGTCGCAGCGCCAGACGGGCAGCGGGGTGCCCCAGTAGCGGTTGCGGGACAGCGCCCAGTCGATGTTGTTGCTCAGCCAGTCGCCGAAGCGGCCGTGCTTGACCGTCTCCGGGAACCAGTTGGTGCCCTCGTTCTCCGCGAGCATCCGGTCCTTGACGGCGGTGGTGCGGATGTACCAGGACGGCTGGGCGTAGTACAGCAGCGCGGTGTGGCAGCGCCAGCAGTGCGGGTAGCTGTGCTCGTAGGGCAGGTGGCGGAAGAGCAGGCCGCGCTCGCCCAGATCCTCGGTGAGCCGCTCGTCGGCCTTCTTGAAGAAGACGCCGCCGACCAGCGGGACGTCCTCCTCGAAGGTGCCGTCGGGGCGGACCGGGTTGATCACCGGCAGGCCGTAGGCACGGCAGACCTTGAGGTCGTCCTCACCGAATGCGGGGGACTGGTGCACCAGACCTGTGCCGTCCTCGGTGGTGACGTACTCCGCGTTGACCACGTAGTGCGCGGGCTCGGGGAACTCCACCAGCTCGAAGGGGCGCTGGTAGGTCCAGCGCTCCATCTCGGCGCCGGTGAAGGACCGGCCGGTGGTCTCCCAGCCCTCACCGAGGGCCTTCTCCACCAGCGGCTCGGCGACGACGACCTTCTCCGTGCCGTCGGTGGCCACGACGTAGGCGACGTCCGGGTGGGCGGCGACGGCCGTGTTGGACACCAGGGTCCACGGGGTCGTCGTCCACACCAGCAGGGACGCCTCGCCGGCCAGCGGACCGGAGGTCAGAGGGAAGCGGACGTAGACGGAGGGGTCGACGACCGTCTCGTAGCCCTGGGCCAGCTCGTGGTCCGACAGGCCGGTGCCGCAGCGGGGGCACCAGGGGGCCACGCGGTGGTCCTGGACCAGCAGGCCCTTGTCGAAGATCTGCTTCAGCGACCACCAGACCGAGTCGATGTACTCGGGGTCCATGGTGCGGTACGGGTCCTCGAGGTCCGTCCAGTACCCCATGCGGGTGGTGAGCTCGGCGAAGGCGTCCGTGTGCCGGGTCACCGACTCGCGGCACCTGGCGTTGAACTCGGCGATGCCGTACGCCTCGATGTCCTTCTTGCCGGAGAAGCTCAGCTCCTTCTCCACGGCCAGCTCGACCGGCAGGCCGTGGCAGTCCCAGCCCGCCTTGCGGCCGACGTGGTAGCCGCGCATGGTGCGGAAGCGGGGGAAGACGTCCTTGAAGACGCGGGCCTCGATGTGGTGGGCGCCCGGCATGCCGTTCGCGGTCGGCGGGCCCTCGTAGAACACCCACTCGGGGCGGCCCTCGGACTGCTCCAGGGTCTTGGCGAAGATCTTCTGGTCGCGCCAGAAGTCGAGCACGGCGTGCTCAAGCGCGGGCAGGTCGACCTGGGCGGGCACCTGGCGGTACGTCGGCGCTGTCATCTGCGGGCATCCTCCAACGGAACTTGCTGCCTTCCGTCGGAGGGACGAGAGCGTTCTTCCTGTTCACGCCGTGTGCGGCGCGCTCCCGCGGTACCACCCTCCTTGGCCCGCCACCGGGGTCCGTCCGGCGGTGAGCCCCCTCATTGGGGTCGCGAAGCCGGTTCTACTCGCCCCGAGCGGGCTTTCCTCCGGCGGCTCCGGGGTGATCTTCACATCGCGCTCGCCACCGGGCTTCCACCGACCCCGGCTCGCTCTTGGCTGCGTTACGACGCTACTCGTCCCCATCCACGCTTCTCGCTCCGCCCAGTGTACGGCGCCGGGCGGACAGCGGCCGACCGCTTTTACGGGCCGGAGGTGTGACCCGAATGGCGGCGGGGGCGGGAGTGACGGGTTAGGGGCCGGGGAGCCGGGCACAACGGATGCAGGTCCGCTGCGCGGGGGCGCGGGGCGGGCGGAGCGGGCGGCGTGCCCCGTTGCCGCGGGACTGAAGTCGATTTATCGTCCCAGCACGATTCGCCTGCAATCTCGCATATGTGAAGGGGTCCCGGCCATGGTGGCGAAGAAGACCTCCGGCGGTTCGGCGGAAAGGGGGATCGGGCGGCCGGCGACGACGGACCAGGCCGCCGGCGCGGGCGCCGCCCGGAACAGAGGCGCAGGCGAGGAGCGCGCGCCCGTCGCGAAGAAGACGACCACGGCCAAGAGGACGTCCGCAGGGCGGGCGGCCGGTGAGAGGACGGGTGGCGAAACGGTGACTCCCAGAAGGACGGCCGCCAAGGCCACCGCCGCCGAGGCGGCCTCCCCGCAGGGCACGACGGCCGGGCGGGCGGCGGCGAAGAAGCCGGCCGTCAGGAAGACCGCCGCCCAGAAGACGGCCTCCGCGACCGCGGCCACGAAGGCGCCCGACAAGAAGCCCGCCGCCCGGAAGACGGCGGGCACGAAGGCGGTCGCAAGGAAGAGCACCACCGGGAAGACCGCGGCCCGGAAGGCGCCCGCGAACAAGACGGTCGCCGGACGGGCGGCCGGTAAGAGCACGGCCGACAAGACGGGAGCCACGAGGGTGGTTGCTGAGAAGACTCCTGGCACGGCCACGGCGGAGGGTGGTGCCCTGCCGGGCACGCGCCTGACCGCCGCGGAACCCGGTGACCTGCCCGTACGTCCCGGCGAGGACCCCTGGACCCCGGAGGAGGCCGCCGAGGCGCGCGCGGAGCTGGCCTCCGAGGTCGACCGGCTCGGCACCGAGATCTCCTCCTCGGAGGCGTCCCTGGTCGGCATGATGCGCGACTCGGCGGACGGTGCCGGCGACGACGAGGCCGACACCGGGAGCAAGAACATCACCCGCGAGCACGAGCTGGCGCTGGCCGCGAACGCGCGCGAGATGCTCAGCCAGACCGAGCGCGCCCTGGAACGGCTGGACGCGGGCACCTACGGCCTGTGCGAGAACTGCGGCAACCCCATCGGCAAGGCCCGCATGCAGGCGTTCCCGCGGGCCACCCTGTGCGTGGAGTGCAAGCAGAAGCAGGAACGGCGCTCCTAGGGTCCGCTCTCCGCTCGTACCGGGGGCGTGCCGTACTCTCTCCTCAGTCAGGCACCTAGGTCGAGGGACTCACGTGACAGAGGCGGAGCGCATCATCGGTACGCCGGACACTCCGGAGGACAGCGGAGAGCGGGCGGGCGCCCCCGCGCCCCGGACCGGGCGCGGCCGCCGGATCGCCGTGCTCTTCGCGGTGGCCGCGCTCGCCTACGCCCTCGACCTCGGCAGCAAGCTGCTGGTGGTGGCGAAGCTCGAGCACCACGCCCCGGTCCAGGTGGCCGGCGACCTGCTGGAACTGCACGCCATCCGCAACCCCGGCGCCGCCTTCGGCTTCGGCGCGGCCTTCACGGTCATCTTCACGGTGATCGCCGCGGCCGTGATCGTGGTGATCGTCCGGCTCTCCCGCAAGCTCTACAGCTTCCCGTGGGCCGTCGCGCTCGGCCTGCTGCTCGGCGGCGCCCTCGGCAACCTCACCGACCGGATCTTCCGCGCCCCCGGCGTCTTCCAGGGCGAGGTCGTCGACTTCATCGCGCCCCGCGGCTTCGCCGTGTTCAACCTGGCGGACTCCGCCATCGTGTGCGGCGGCATCCTGATCGTGCTGCTCTCCTTCCGCGGCCTGGACCCGGACGGCACCGTCCACAAGGACTGACGGGCCTCCCGCGCCGGTTTTCCACAGGCTCGGTCGGGGCCCTCCGGGCCGTCCGTCATACTCGACGGGTGAGCACGTTTCCCGAGATCCGAACCCTGCCCGTGCCCGACGGCCTGGAGGGCGAGCGCGTCGACGCCGCCATCTCCCGGATGTTCGGCTTCTCCCGCACGAAGGCGGCCGAGCTGGCCGCGGCCGGCAAGGTCCAGGTCGACGGCGCGGTGGTCGGCAAGTCCGAGCGCGTGCACGGCGGCGCCTGGCTGGAGGTGGAGATGCCCCAGGCCCCGGCCCCGGTGCAGATCGTCGCCGAGCCGGTCGAGGGCATGGAGATCGTGTACGACGACGACGACGTGGTCGTGATCGTCAAGCCCGTCGGCGTGGCCGCGCACCCCTCGCCGGGCTGGACCGGCACCACCGTCATCGGCGGCCTCGCCGCCGCCGGGTACCGGATCTCCACCTCGGGCGCCGCCGAGCGCCAGGGGATCGTGCACCGGCTGGACGTGGGCACCTCCGGCCTGATGGTGGTCGCCAAGTCCGAGCGGGCCTACACCTCGCTCAAGCGCCAGTTCAAGGAGCGCACGGTCGACAAGCGCTACCACACCCTGGTCCAGGGCCACCCGGACCCGACGAGCGGCACGATCGACGCCCCCATCGGCCGCCACCCCCAGCACGACTACAAGTGGGCCGTCACCGCCGAGGGCAAGCCCTCCGTCACGCACTACGACCTCATCGAGGCGTTCCGCTCCGCGTCGTTGCTGGACGTGAAGCTGGAGACCGGCCGCACCCACCAGATCCGCGTCCACATGGCCGCCCACCGCCACCCCTGCGTCGGCGACCTCACCTACGGCGCCGACCCCACGCTCGCCAAGCGCCTCAAGCTGGAGCGCCAGTGGCTGCACGCGGTCCGGCTCGGCTTCGAGCACCCGGCGGACGGCCAGTGGGTCGAGTTCGAGAGCGACTACCCCGAGGACCTCAGCCACGCCCTCGACCGGGTCCGCGAGGAGACGTACGCGTGAGCACCGCCTACCGCGTCCGGGTCGCCGGGGACCCCGCGGACCGCGAGGCGTGCTTCGCGGTCCGCAAGGAGGTCTTCGTCGGCGAGCAGGGCGTGCCGCAGGACATCGAGTACGACGCCTACGACGCCACCGCCCTGCACGTGCTGGCCATCGGCGCGGACGGGGTACCGCTCGGCACCGGCCGGCTGCTGTACGGAGAGGCGGCCGCGGGCAGGACCGGCCAGGACGCCTCGGTGGGCTCGCTGGGCCGGCTCGCGGTCACCCGGCGGGCGCGCGGCCTCGGCGTCGGAGCGGCCCTGGTGCGGGCCATCGAGGAAGCGGCACGGGACCTCGGCCTCACCGCCGTCGACCTGCACGCCCAGACCCAGGCCCTCGGTTTCTACGAGCGCCTCGGCTACACCGCGTACGGTCCCGAGTTCCAGGACGCCGGGATCGCGCACCGGGCGATGCGCCGCCCCGTGGGCCCCGCGTAGGCCCGCCCTGCGAGGGCGGGCCGTTGACCGGGCTTCTCCGGCCGGCGTGGCAGGCTGGAGACCTGCGATGATCGTTTACCTCCGGAGCGCGCTACGTGGATCAGTTGGCCCTGTTGTTCGTGATCCTGCTGGCCGCTCTGGTGAGCGTGCCGGTGGGCGAGTACTTCAACCTCCCCGCGCCGGTGCTGATGACGGTGTTCGGCGGGGTGCTCGCCGTCCTGCCCTTCGTCCCCAACGTCGACATCCCGCCCGACCTGATCCTGCCCGCCCTGCTGCCGCCCCTGCTCTACGCCGCCGTACGGCGCACCTCCTGGCGGCAGTTCACGGCGAACGTCCGGCCGATCCTCCTGCTGGCCGTCGCCCTGGTCTTCGTGACCATGATCTGCGTGGCCGCGGTCGCGCACGTCATAGTGCCGGGCCTGCCGGTCGCCGCCGCCGTCGCGCTGGGCGCGCTGATCGCCCCGCCGGATCCGGTCGCCGCGACCGCCGTCGCCGGTCAACTGGGCCTGCCGCGCCGTCTGGTGTCCATCCTGGAGGGCGAGGGGCTGTTCAACGACGTCACCGCGATCGTGCTCTACCACGTGGCCATCGCCGCCGCGATCAGCGGTGAGTTCTCCCCCTGGGAGGCCGGGCTCGACCTGGTGCTCTCCGCGGTCGTCGCCGTCGTCATCGGCCTCGCCCTGGGCTGGGGCGCCAACAAGCTGATGTCCCTGCTGGGCGACGCCACCCTCCAGATCGGCCTCTCCCTGCTGGTGCCCTACGCCTCCTACGTGCTCGCCGAGGAACTGCACGGTTCGGGTGTGCTCGCCGTGCTCACCACCGCCCTGTTCCTCTCCGAGTACGCCTCCGACGCCGACGACGTGATGACCCGGCTGGCCGGGCACACCTTCTGGAACATCATCGACACCCTCGTCACCGGCGTCGCCTTCGGGCTGATCGGCCTCGAACTGCACAACGCCGTCCGCACCGCCTCCGGCCGCTGGGGCGAGCTGCTCGGCTGGGCCGCGGTGGTCGCCGCCGTGGTGGTCCTGGTCCGCCTCCTGTGGCTGCTCCCGGCGACCTGGCTGACCAAACGGCTGCACGCCCGGCGGGACATCGACGAGGAGATCCCCGTCGGCTGGCGCGAGACCGTGGTGATGTGGTGGTCCGGCATGCGCGGGGTGGCCTCGGTCGCGCTGGCCCTCGCCATCCCGCTCACCACCGAGGACGGCAAGCCCTTCCCGGACCGGGACATCATCGTCTTCATCGCCTTCGGGGTGATCATCGCCACCCTGGTGCTCCAGGGACTCACCCTGCCCTCGCTCGTGCGCAGGCTCGGGGTGCGGTCCGACTCCGAGCGGGAGAAGGACTTCGAGAAGGATCTGGCCGTCCGCGCCACCAAGGCCGCCCGGCGCAAGCTGCGGGAGATCGAGCAGGTCGAGGACCTCCCCGAGGAGCTGTCCGAGCAGATGCTGCGCCGCGCCTACGACATCGGCATCCGCATCAGCCCCGACATGGGCGAGGAGGAGCGCCGCGAGGCCCACCAGAAGCGGGCCCGGCGCCTGAAGCGGGTGCGGCAGATCCAGTCCGAGATGATGAGCGCCGCCCGCCACGAGGTGCTCGCGGCCCGCAGCGAGCCGGGGGCGGACCCGGAGATCGTGGACCGGGTGCTGCGCCACCTCGACGTACGCAGCCTGCGCTGAGCCCCCCGGCTGCTTCCGTCAGCCGGGGGACTCCCGGTCGGATCAGGCCGGGCTCGCGGGGTCCGGCCTGATCCACCGGGGATGACGGGACAGCCCTCAGACCCGGCCGGTGCGCGGGAAGTCGTACGCCTTGCGCAGGGTGGACCGGTCGGGGGAGGGGATCTGGTGCGGGGCCTTGACCGCGTCGGAGGTGTTGACGCGGGGGAGCGCGTACGGGTGCTCGGCGGAGAGCCAGGCGATGAGCTGCTCGCGGACCGTGACCCGGACCGTCCAGATGTCGTCCGCGTCCTTCGCGGTGACCAGGGCGCGCACCTCGATGGTGTTCGGGGTCGTGTCGGTCACCACCAGGCCGTAGGCGCGGCCGTCCCAGGCGGCGCAGTGGCGCAGGATGTCGCGGAGCTTCTCCCGCATCGCCTCCACCGGTGCGCTGTGGTCCAGGTACCAGAAGACGGTGCCGGTCATCTGCGGGGTGCCGCGCGACCAGTTCTCGAAGGGGCGCGAGGTGAAGTAGGAGACCGGCATGGTGATCCGGCGCTCGTCCCAGGTCCGTACCGTCAGGAAGGTCAGGGTGATCTCCTCGACGGTGCCCCACTCGCCGTCCACCACCACGGTGTCGCCGATGCGCACCATGTCGCCGAAGGCGATCTGCAGTCCGGCGAACAGGTTGGACAGTGTCGACTGGGCCGCGACACCGGCCACGATGCCGAGGATGCCGGCCGAGGCCAGCAGGGAGGCACCGGCCGCGCGCATCTCCGGGAACGTCAGCAGCATCGCCCCCACCGCGACCACCCCGACGGTGGCGGACACCACCCGCATGATCAGCGTGACCTGGGTGCGTACCCGGCGCACCCGCGCGGCGTCGCGGTGTACGCGCGCGTAGCGGCTGTACGAGGTCTCCACGACGGCGCCCGCGATGCCGATGACGAGCCAGGCGGTCGAGCCGATGAGCACCAGGGTCATGGTCTGCCCGATGCCGACCCGGTGGCCGCGCAGCCACGGCACCTGGGCGTAGGAGCCTCTGAGCAGGGCGGCGAGCAGGACGAGCTGGTAGGGGATGCGGCAACGGCGCAGCAGGCCCCACAGCGGGGTCTCGCCGTGCCGTTCGTCGGCCTTGCGCAGCAGCAGATCGGTGGCCCAGCCGAGCAGCACGGTGAGCGCGACGGCACCGCCGACCACGGCGAGGGGCCGGATGACGTTCTCCATGAGGGGGAACGTAACCGCGTGGCGGCGGCATGAACCTGTGTGTTCGGTCTCGCACGGGGTAGACGGGCCGCGCCGGTAACGCCCTGACCTGGAGCGGCTGGCACCATGGGGGCATGAACATCATGCTCTTCCACTCGGCCTACGGCCTCACCCCCGCGGTGCGCGACGCGGCGGACCGGCTGCGCGCGGCCGGGCACGAGGTGTGGACGCCGGACCTCTTCGAGGGCCGCACCTTCGACTCGGTCGAGCAAGGCATGGAGTACCGGAGTTCCGTCGGCAAGGACGAGCTGCTCAAGCGGGCCGTGCTGGCCGTCGCTCCCTACTCCGACCGCGGGCTCGTCTACTCGGGGTTCTCGATGGGCGCCTCGGTCGCGCAGACCCTGGCCCTCGGCGACGACAAGGCGCGCGGGCTGCTGCTCCTGCAGGGCACCTCGGACATCGCGCCGAACGCCGTCGCGGACGACCTGCCGGTGCAGCTGCACGTGGCCGAGCCGGACCAGTTCGAGACGGACGACTGGCTGAGCGCCTGGTATCTCCAGATGGGCCGCACCGGCGCGGACGTGGAGGTCTACCGCTACCCCGGCGCCGGCCACCTCTACATGGACCGCGACCTGCCCGACCACGACGCCGAGGCCGCCGAGGCCACCTGGCGGGTGGCGCTCGGCTTCCTCGAGAGCCTCTAGCCGGCCCGCGAGCGGAGCTACACCGGCGTGTAGCTCCGCTCGACCCTCTGCGTCCCGCTGCGGGTGCGGTACGACCGCGCCCACGCCGCCGTGGCGCCCGGGTTCGCCCGGTCGGAGATCACGTAGTAGTCCATCTGCGCCCGCTCGGCGGTGATGTCGAGCACGCCGTAGCCGTGGCGGTCGGTGTCGACCCAGTGGACGTGCCGGTTGGCGGCCTTGATGACCGGTGCCGCGACGGCGGAGACGGTGCCTTCGTGGACCTTGACGATGTCGTCGAGGTTGTCCGAGGTGAGCGAGGTGACCACGAACTCGGTGGCCGCCGACGGCGACAGCGGGTAGGTGCCCGCGTCGTAGGGCACGTCGTTGGCCCACGCCATGTGGATGTCACCGGTGAGGAAGACGGTGTTGCCGATGGCGTCGGCCTTGAGGTGGGCCAGGAGCTCGCGCCGGTCGTCGGTGTAGCCGTCCCACTGGTCGGTGTTCACCGCGATGCCCTCCCGCGGCAGCCCGAGCAGCTCGGCCAGCGGCCGGAGCAGATCGGCGGAGAGCGCGCCCACCGCGAACGGCGAGATCATCACCGAGTTGCCGACCAGCCGCCACTTGGTGTCCGATGCCGTCAACCCGGCCTTCAGCCAGTCCAGTTGGGCCCGGCCGGTGAGCGTGCGGTCCGGGTCGTCCACCGAGCCGGAGGCGATCGCGGCCTGCTGGGAGCGGAACGAGCGCAGGTCCAGCAGGGACAGGTCGGCCAGCTTGCCGAAGCGCAGCCTGCGGTAGGTGGTGCCCGCGACGGCCGGGCGGACCGGCATCCACTCGAAGTACGCCTGCTTCGCCGCAGCCTGACGGGCCGCCCACGCGCCCTCGGCGCCCTCGGTGTGGTTGGCCGCGCCGCCCGACCAGGCGTTGTCCGCGAACTCGTGGTCGTCCCAGATGGCGATGACCGGCGCGGCCAGGTGCAGCGCCTGGAGGTCGGGGTCGGTCTTGTAGGTGGCGTGCCGTATCCGGTAGTCGGCCAGGGTGAGGATCTCGTGCGCGGGGGAGTGCGGGCGCACCACGGTGCCGCGGGTGCCGTACTCGCCGGTGCCGTACTCGTAGATGTAGTCGCCCAGGTGCAGCCACGCGTCGAGGTCGCCGCGGGCCGCGAGGTGGCGGTAGGGGCTGAAGTAGCCGGCCTCCCAGTTGGCGCAGGAGACCACGCCGAAGCGCAGGCCGGGGACGGCGGCGTCGGGGGCGGGCGCGGTGCGGGTGCGGGCCACGGGGGACTCGTCACCGCCGCTGGTGAAGCGGAACCAGTAGTCGGTACCCGGCTTGAGGCCCCGGATGTCGGCCTTCACGGTGTGGTCGGTGGCCGCCGTGGCGGTCATCGAGCCGGTGGCCACGACATCGGTGAACGCCTTGTCACGGGCGACGGCCCAGCCGACCTCGGTGTCCGGGCCGGCCCCGGAGCCGGGCAGCGCCTCGGGCACGGGGGTCACCCGCGTCCAGAGCAGGACGCCGTCGGGCAGCGGGTCGCCGGACGCGACGCCGTGCCGGAAGACGGGGGTCTGAGTGGCGGCGCGGGCCGGGAGCGCGGCGGCGAGCGGCCCGGCCAGGACGGCGCCGGCCGCCGCGGCCTTGACGACCGTACGGCGGCTGGGAGCGGGGGTGTTGCGGGCCGGTACGGCCCCGACGGATCTCTGAGGACTGGTCACGGCCGATCAGGTTACTGATCAGTATGCAGAAAGAGCGGGCGAACCCCGAAAGTTCGCCCGCTCTTCACGCGGTACCCGGCGGCGCGGCCGGGGCTCAGCCCTTGAGGGCCTTGGTGATCGCGGTGACGTACTCGGCCTGCGTCATCGGCGCGTTCTGGCCGTCGGAGCCGGTGACCTTCTTGCCGTCCATCAGCAGCGTCGGCGTGCCCTGGAAGTCGTACTTCTTGCCGTCCGTGTTGAACTTCTCGCTCATCACCAGCGCCCACTTGTCGTAGGTGCCGTCCTTCAGGGCCTTCTGGAAGGCCGCGTTCCCCTTCAGCGCGGGCACGGTGTCCGCCACCTTGATCAGGTAGGCGTCGCTCTTGAACTTGTCGTCCTGCTCGTCGGGGTGGTACTTCGCCGAGTACAGCGCCGCCTTGTACTCGAGGAACGCCTCCGGGTCGACGTTCAGGGCCGCGCCGAGCGCGCTGAGCGCGTTCTTGGAGCCCTCACCCGGGATGTTGTTGTCGATGAAGGTCGCGCCGACGTACTGCATCCTGTACTTGCCGTCCGCGACGTCCTTGTCCACGGTGGCACCGGCCGCCTGCTCGAACGAGGCGCAGACCGGGCAGCGCGGGTCCTCGTACATGGTGAGGGTCTTCTTCGCGGTGTCCTTGCCGATGACGACCGTCGTGCCGTCCTTGCCCGTGGTGTGGGCGGGCTTGACCAGGGGGGCCTTCTCGGCCGCCTCCCAGCCGCTCGGCTTGTTGTTCTGGACGACCGCGTAACCTATGCCGCCCGCGGCGGCGAGCACCGCCACGACCGACAGGCCGACGATCGCCTGCCGCTTCACCTTGTCCCGCTTGGCCTGGCGCTCGCGCTCCTCGCGCAGCCGCTCACGTGCCGCAGTCTTCGCCGCCTGGGTGTTCCGCTTGCTCATGTTCGTGATCTCCATAGGGGACGCGCACATGCCGTACGCCATGTACGTGTGCGCGGGATGTATGTGGGGAGCGGGGTCGTGCCCGGTGTCGCTCAGGGATGGGCGAGCGCGAGGGAGCACGGCGGTCCGCGCCGTCCCAGGGAGTACGCGAGGAGCAGGGCGGTCCGCGCGGCGGCCGGACGCGGCGCCGGCCGGGGCGTGCGGCGGACCGGGGCCGGCCGGACCGTGCCGGCGGCGACCGCCAGCAGCAGCGGCCGGAACGTGGTCACGGCGACCGCCCGCACCAGCGCGGCCAGGGCCCGCTCGCCCCGGCGCAGCCAGGCGGCGGCCAGCAGCCCCACCCCGACGTGCGCGGCGAGCAGCAGCCAGGAGGCCGCCGGATCGGTGTGCGCGAGCAGCGCGCCCGCGCGGTCCGGGCCGCCGGGCACGTGGGCGGCCAGCGGGCCGCCCACGGCACCGCCCCGGCACAGCAGGTCCAGGCCCACCGCGTGCAGCGGGCCGGTCACCGGGCCGCCGGCCCGGCCGTAGCAGGCGTGCTGGCCGGTCGTGAACACGGTGTCGGCGGCCAGCTCCAGCGGGATCAGCAGGGCCGCGATGGGGCCGAAGCCGCGCTCCCGGCCCGCCAGCGCGTAGGCGGCGGTGAACACCGCGGCCGCGACCGCGAGGACGGTCGCCGCCGGCAGCGGGGACCGGGACAGCAGCACGTGCGACGCGGTGCTGAGCGTCACGGTGAAGGCCGTGAACAGCGCCGCGCGCACGGCTCTGAGCTGAATCCCGGATATGTCCATGGCGAGAGGAGAGTGTGTCACGGACCGCTGTGAGACACCCGTAAAGGGGGTGCGGCGGCTACAGACCCGGAATCCGGCCGTTGCGGAACAGGTCCACGAACGTCTGGTGGTCGGCGCGGGCCCGGGCGCCGTAGGTGTGCGCGAAGTCCACCAGCAGGGGCGCGAACCCCTCCTCGTCGGCCGCGATGGCGGCGTCGATGGCCCGCTCGGTGGAGAACGGCACCAGGGACTCGCCCGAGGTGGTCTCGTCCGCCGCCGCGTGCATGGTGGCCGTGGCCCGCCCCAGGTCGGCGACGACGGCCGCGATCTCCTCCGGGTCGTCGATGTCGCCCCAGTCCAGGTCGACCGCGTACGGCGAGATCTCGGCCACCAGCTGGCCCGTGCCGTCCAGCTCGGTCCAGCCCAGCCACGGGTCGGCGTGCGCCTGGAGGGCGCGCTGGGAGATCACCGTGCGGTGGCCCTCGTGCTGGAAGTAGCCGGCGATGGCCGGGTCCGTGATGTGCCGGGAGACGGCCGGGGTCTGCGCCTGCTTGATGTAGATCACCACATCGTTCTCCAGCGCGTCCGTGGCCCCCTCCAGCAGGATGTTGTACGAGGGCAGCCCGGCCGAGCCGATGCCGATGCCCCGCCGCCCCACCACGTCCTTGACCCGGTACGACTCCGGGCGGGCCAGCGAGGTCTCCGGGAGCGTCTCCAGGTAGCCGTCGAAGGCGGCCAGCACCTTGTACCGGGTGGCCGCGTCCAGCTCGACCGAGCCGCCGCCCGGCGCGAACCGGCGCTCGAAGTCGCGGATCTCCGTCATCGACTCCAGCAGCCCGAACCGGGTCAGCGAGCGGGCGTCGCGCAGCGCGTCCAGCAGCGGGCCCTGGGCGGTGTCCAGGGTGAAGGGCGGCACCTCGTCGTCCTTGGCGCCGGTCGCCAGGGCGCGTACGCGCTCGCGGTAGGCGGCCGCGTAGATGGTCACCAGCTCGGTGATCTGCTCGTCGCTGAGCGCCTTCGCGTACCCGATCAGCGCGACGGAGGCGGCGAAGCGCTTGAGGTCCCAGGTGAAGGGGCCGACGTACGCCTCGTCGAAGTCGTTGACGTTGAAGACCAGGCGGCCGTTGGAGTCCATGTAGGTGCCGAAGTTCTCGGCGTGCAGGTCGCCGTGCACCCACACCCGCGAGGTGCGCTCGTCCAGGTACGGGCCGCCCCGCTTCTCGGCGTCGAGATCGTGGTAGAAGAGGTTCGCCGTGCCCCGGTAGAAGGCGAAGGCGCTCGCGGCCATCTTGCGGAACTTCACCCGGAACGCGGCCGGGTCCGCGGCCAGCAGCCGGCCGAAGGCGGTGTCGAAGACGGCGAGGATCTCCTCGCCGCGCTGCTCGTCGCTGAGCTGGGAAACCGGCATCGCGGGGTGCCTCCTGGTGCGGGATCGTGCGTGAGGTGAGCGGGAACACGGAGGGGAGCCGTGCCCCCCGTCCACAACGGGCGACGCCACGCCGGAGTGCCCGGTTCCCACCTGAAGGTACGCCGACCGGCCCCGGCGGTGTCGGTGCCGGGGCATAGACTTCCTCGCTGTCCCCTTCTTGTTCATCCGGAGGCCGAAACCGTGTCGAAGCCGCCCTTCACGCACCTGCACGTCCACACCCAGTACTCGCTGCTGGACGGTGCCGCGCGGCTCAAGGACATGTTCAACGCCTGCAACGAGATGGGCATGACGCACATCGCCATGTCCGACCACGGCAACCTGCACGGGGCGTACGACTTCTTCCATTCCGCGAAGAAGGCCGGGATCACCCCGATCATCGGGATCGAGGCGTACGTCGCCCCCGAGTCCCGGCGCAACAAGCGCAAGATCCAGTGGGGCCAGCCGCACCAGAAGCGGGACGACGTCTCCGGCTCCGGCGGTTACACCCACAAGACGATGTGGGCGGTGAACCGTACCGGCCTGCACAACATCTTCCGGCTGTCCTCGGACGCGTACGCCGAGGGCTGGCTGCAGAAGTGGCCGCGGATGGACAAGGAGACCATCTCCAAGTGGTCCGAGGGGATCGTGGCCTCCACCGGCTGCCCCTCCGGCGAGGTGCAGACCCGGCTCCGGCTCGGCCAGTTCGACGAGGCCCTCAGGGCCGCCTCCGACTACCAGGACATCTTCGGCAAGGACCGGTACTTCCTGGAGCTGATGGACCACGGCATCGACATCGAGCACCGGGTCCGCGACGGCCTGCTGGAGATCGGCAGGAAGCTCGGCATCCCGCCGCTGGTCACCAACGACTCGCACTACACCTACGCGCACGAGGCGGCGGCCCACGACGCCCTGCTGTGCATCCAGACCGGCAAGAACCTCTCCGAGCCCGGCCGCTTCAAGTTCGACGGCACCGGCTACTACCTGAAGTCCACGGACGAGATGTACGCCATCGACTCCTCCGACGCCTGGCAGGAGGGCTGCGCCAACACCCTCCTGGTGGCCGAGATGGTCGACACCACGGGCATGTTCGAGGCCAGGAACCTCATGCCCAAGTTCGACATCCCCGAGGGCTACACCGAGGTCACCTGGTTCAAGGAGGAGGTGCGCCGCGGCATGGAGCGCCGCTTCCCCGGCGGCGTGCCCGAGGACCGGCAGAAGCAGGCCGAGTACGAGATGGACGTCATCATCTCGATGGGCTTCCCCGGCTACTTCCTCGTGGTCGCCGACTTCATCATGTGGGCCAAGAACAACGGCATCGCGGTCGGCCCCGGCCGAGGCTCCGCGGCCGGCTCCATCGTCGCCTACGCCATGGGCATCACCGACCTCGACCCGATCCCGCACGGCCTGATCTTCGAGCGGTTCCTCAATCCCGAGCGCATCTCGATGCCCGATGTCGACATCGACTTCGACGAGCGCAGGCGCGTCGAGGTGATCCGGTACGTGACCGAGAAGTACGGCGCGGACAAGGTCGCCATGATCGGCACCTACGGCACCATCAAGGCCAAGAACGCGATCAAGGACTCCGCGCGCGTGCTGGGCTACCCGTACGCGATGGGCGACCGGATCACCAAGGCCATGCCCGCCGACGTGCTCGGCAAGGGCATCAACATCGACGGCATCACCAACCCCGAGCACCCCCGTTACTCGGAGGCGGGCGAGGTCCGGTCGATGTACGAGAACGAACCGGACGTGAAGAAGGTCATCGACACCGCGCGCGGTGTGGAGGGCCTGGTCCGGCAGATGGGTGTGCACGCCGCCGGCGTGATCATGTCCAGCGAGACCATCACCGAGCACGTCCCGGTCTGGGTGAGGCACACCGACGGCGTGACCATCACCCAGTGGGACTACCCGAGCTGTGAGTCGCTCGGCCTGCTCAAGATGGACTTCCTGGGCCTGCGCAACCTCACGATCATGGACGACGCCGTCAAGATGGTGAAGGCCAACAAGGGGATCGACATCGATCTCCTGAGCCTCCCGCTCGACGACCCCAAGACCTTCGAGCTGCTCCAGCGCGGCGACACCCTCGGCGTCTTCCAGTTCGACGGCGGCCCCATGCGCTCGCTGCTGCGCCTGATGAAGCCGGACAACTTCGAGGACATCTCCGCCGTCTCCGCCCTGTACCGGCCGGGCCCGATGGGCATGAACTCCCACACCAACTACGCCCTGCGCAAGAACGGGCAGCAGGAGATCACGCCGATCCACCCGGAGCTCGAGGAGCCGCTGCGGGAGGTCCTGGACGTCACCTACGGCCTGATCGTGTACCAGGAGCAGGTGCAGAAGGCCGCCCAGATCATCGCGGGCTACTCGCTCGGCGAGGCCGACATCCTCCGCCGCGTGATGGGCAAGAAGAAGCCCGAGGAACTGGCGAAGAACTTCGTCCTCTTCCAGAAGGGCGCCCGCGACAAGGGCTTCAGCGACGAGGCCATCCAGGCGCTGTGGGACGTGCTGGTCCCCTTCGCCGGATACGCGTTCAACAAGGCGCACTCAGCCGCCTACGGCCTGGTGTCCTACTGGACCGCCTACCTCAAGGCCAACTACCCGGCCGAGTACATGGCCGGACTGCTCACGTCGGTCAAGGACGACAAGGACAAGTCGGCGGTCTACCTCAACGAGTGCCGCCGCATGGGCATCAAGGTGCTCCCGCCGAACGTCAACGAGTCGGAGTCCAACTTCGCCGCCCAGGGCGACGACGTGATCCTCTTCGGCCTCTCGGCGGTGCGCAACGTGGGCACCAACGTGGTCGAGGCGATCATCCGGGGCCGCAAGACCAAGGGGAAGTACCTCTCCTTCCCGGACTACCTCGACAAGGTCGAGGCGGTCGCCTGCAACAAGCGGACCACCGAGTCGCTGATCAAGGCCGGCGCCTTCGACTCGATGAACCACACCCGCAAGGGCCTCACCGCGCAGTACGAGCCGATGATCGACAACGTGGTCGCGGTCAAGCGCAAGGAGGCCGAGGGCCAGTTCGACCTCTTCGGCGGCATGGGCGACGACGCCGGCGACGAGCCCGGCTTCGGACTCGACGTCCAGTTCACCGACGAGGAGTGGGAGAAGACCTATCTCCTCGCCCAGGAGCGGGAGATGCTCGGTCTCTACGTCTCCGACCACCCGCTCTTCGGCCTGGAGCACGTGCTCTCCGACAAGGCCGACGCGGGCATCTCGCAGTTGACCGGCGGCGAGCACTCCGACGGCGCCGTCGTGACCATCGGCGGCATCATCTCCGGCCTCCAGCGCAAGATGACCAAGCAGGGCAACGCCTGGGCCATCGCCACCGTGGAGGACCTCGCGGGCTCCATCGAGTGCATGTTCTTCCCGGCGACCTACCAGCTCGTCTCGACCCAACTCGTCGAGGACGCCGTGGTGTTCGTCAAGGGCCGGCTCGACAAGCGGGAGGACGTGCCCCGGCTGGTCGCCATGGAGCTCCAGGTCCCCGACCTGTCCAACGCGGGCACCAACGCCCCCGTGGTGCTCACCATCCCGGCGGTCCGGGTCACGCCGCCGATGATCAGCCGCCTCGGTGAGATCCTCACCCACCACAAGGGCGACAGCGAGGTCCGCATCAAGCTCCAGGGCCCGACCAAGACCACCGTGCTCCGTCTGGACCGGCACCGGGTCAAGCCCGACCCCGCCCTCTACGGCGACCTGAAGGTCCTGCTCGGCCCGTCCTGCCTGACCGGCTGAGCCGGGAGGCGGGCGAAGGCAAAAGGGGCGCACCCCGCGGAGGTGCGCCCCTTTTCGTATGCCCGCTGCGGGCTCAAATGCCCTGCTGAGACATTCAGTTGTGACCGAAGCGCTTGTTCTGCCTGCGGGTGTGGTCCTGCTGGCCGCCCGCGATCTGGGCGGTGGCCTCCTGTGCCTGGGGGGCCTGCTCCGAGCGCGGGGACTGCTCGGCCTGGGAAGCGCGGTTCTTCGGGCCGGTCTGCTTGCGGTTCTTGTTCTTGGCCATGGGGATCTGCCTCCTGAAGGGGGTCTAGGGGCCAGGGCCGAAATTAGATTCACATACGCTGACATCAAGCGCATGTCGGATAATTACCGTGTGTGACAGGGGTGGTGGGGACACCGGCTCCCGAAACGCCACGCCGAAGATCGAGTTCCGGCCGTGAACCCCCGCGCGGTCGGGCAGACTCGAAG
The DNA here is from genome assembly GCF_053596035.1 of Streptomyces sp. NPDC001781. Classification (NCBI taxonomy): domain Bacteria; kingdom Bacillati; phylum Actinomycetota; class Actinomycetes; order Kitasatosporales; family Streptomycetaceae; genus Streptomyces; species Streptomyces sp. NPDC001781. The sequence goes on from NZ_JBSFFI010000005.1 coordinate 145,970, forward strand.
GAACGCCGAAGCAATACCTCCCGGAAAGAGGGTGAGTCGCGTGGACCGCTGCATCGTCCTGGTGGACGCCGGGTATCTGCTGGGAGCCGCCGCGAGCCTCCTCGCCGGTGAGCCCTCGCGGTCCCGGATCATCGTCGACCACACCGCCCTCATCCAGGCGCTGCGTGAACGCGCCGAGTCGGAGACCGGCCGCCCGCTGCTGCGCATCTACTGGTTCGACGGCGCCCCCGACCGGGTCCCCCAGCCGGAGCACCGCAGGCTCCGGGTGATGCCCCGCGTGACGGTCCGGCTCGGGGCCCTGACCAGAAGCGACGGCCGCTGGGCGCAGAAGGGCGTCGACGCGGCCATGCACGCCGAGCTCACCGAGCTGGCCCGCAACCGCGCCTGCTCGGACATCGTCCTCGTCACCGGCGACGGCGATCTGCTGCCCGGCATGATGGCGGCCAAGGAGCACGGCGTAGCCGTCCACCTGTGGGCCGTCCAGGCCGCCGACGGCGACTACAACCAGTCCGAGGACCTGGTCGCCGAGGCCGACGAACGGCGTGTGCTGGACCGGGCCTGGATCATCAAGGCGGTCCGCGCCAAGGAACTGACCGGTGTCTGCGCCCCGTCCCCGGCGCCCCGCCCCGAGATCGCCGCGATCCTGTCCGCGCCGCTGCCCGAGTCCGCGCTCCCCGGCCGCGAGCGCACCGCCGGGGAGGACGCCCGCCGCCCGGCCGCCGCCCCGGAGAACGGCACCCAGGACCGGGTCGCCGTCCACAAGGGCGTCCCCACCCCCAAGGACCTGGCGGCGCTGCGCACCCCCGGCGCCCCGCCGGCCCCGCATCCCGCGAACGCCACCCTGCGCTGGTCCTCGGACAAGGGCTGGGTGGACCGGCCGGGCACCCCCGCCGAGCCGCCGGAGGTCGCCGCCATGCCGACCCTGGCCCAGCTCACCACAGCCGAGCAGCGCTGGGCGGACCGCGAGGAGGACATCACCACGGTCGGCGGCGACCCCAACGAGGTCGGCCAGGTCTTCGCCCGCCGCTGGATCGCCCGGCTCGGCGACCAGGGCCACCTCCAGCGGCTGTCCGCGATGTACCCCCGCATCCCGCACCGCATCGACGGCGAGCTGCTGCGCTACGCGGCCCGCTTCGGGCTGCTCGCCCACAAGGACGACCAGATCGACGAACACGACCGCTACGCCATCCGGGCGGGGTTCTGGCGTGAGTTCGACGTCCCGGTCCCGGCGGAGAACGCCACCGCCGGGGAGTGAGCGCGCCCCGGCCCGCGGATGCCGCGATGAGGTGCCCCAAAGGCGAGTAAAGGGCCCGCACCGCGTAGTCTCGTCCCTCGTGATGACGCGCGCGGGAGAGCCAATCGGGTACGACGACGTCGTACGCGTGCGCGCGCTCAGCAAGACCTACCCGCCCGTCAGGGGCCGGCGCGAAGCGCCCGGCGCCCCCGAGGTACGGGCCACCGACCAGGTGACCCTGGACGTGCGGCACGGCGAGATCTTCGGTCTGCTCGGCCCGAACGGCGCCGGCAAGTCCACCCTGGTCCGCCAGCTCACCGGGCTGCTTCGCCCCGACTCCGGCAGCGTCGAGATCCTCGGCCACGACATCGTGCGCCACCCCGAGCGGGCCGCCCGCCTCCTCGCCTACCTCGGACAGGAGTCCTCCGCGCTGGACGAGCTGACCGTCGCCCTCGCCGCCGAGACCACCGGCCGGCTGCGCGGCCTGGAGGCCCGTGCCGCCCGCGCCGAACGGGACGCCGTGCTGGACGAGCTGGGCCTCGCCCCGCTCGCCGGGCGCCCGCTGAAGAAGCTGTCCGGCGGCCAGCGGCGGCTCGCCTGCCTGGCCGCCGCGCTCGTCGGTGCCCGCCCGCTGCTGGTGCTGGACGAGCCGACCACCGGCATGGACCCGGTGGCCCGGCGCGCGGTCTGGGCCGCCGTCGACCGGCGCCGCGCCGAGCAGGGCGCGACCGTGCTGCTGGTCACCCACAACGTCATCGAGGCCGAGACCGTGCTCGACCGGGTCGCCGTGCTCGACGAGGGCCGGGTGATCGCCTGCGACACCCCGGCCGGACTCAAGGAACGGGTCTCCGGCGAGGTCCGGGTCGAGCTGGTCTGGCGGGAGCGGGCGCCGCTGGACGTGCCCGAGGTCGCCGCGCTGCGCGAGCGGGCCGTGGAGGCCGGGCGCCGCTGGACGCTCCGGCTCGCCCCCGAGGAGGCCCGGGCCGCCGTCGCCACCGTCACCGGCGGGGCCGCCTTCGCCGCGCTGGACGACTTCACCCTCGCCACACCCAGCCTGGAGGACGTCTACCTCGCCCTGGGCGGGGAGGCCCGGCAGGGGCTGGTGAAGGCGTGAGCGCGATCCCCGTCGCATCCGTATGGTCCCTGGGGGACGTCCGTCCGGCCGCCGCCGGGAAGAGGAGCAGCGCGTCGTGAGTGCCGTACCCGCCGAGGTCCTGCCGGGCGGCGCGAGGAGTGTGCCGGGGCAGGCGCGACGCGTGGCCGAACTGGGGCCGCCCGTGCGGCTGTGGCCGGCGCTGGCCGCCGTCTACCGGGCCCAGTTGTCGCGTGCCCGGGTGGCCCGCATCCCGCTGCTGTTCGTGGCGACCTTCCAGTCGGTGGGCATCGCCGTGATGATGCGGGGCGTCGTGGACAGCGGACCCGAGGCGCAGTCCGTGGTCGCCGGGTCCTCGGTCCTGGTCGTCGCCTACGTGGCGCTGAACCTGCTCTCGCAGTACTTCGGCCAGCTGCGCGCCAGCGGCGGGCTCGACCACTACGCCACGCTGCCGGTACCGCCCGCCGCCGTGGTGCTGGGCGCGGCGGCCGCGTACGCCTCCTTCACCGTGCCGGGAACGCTCGTCACCGCGGTCGTGGGCTGCGCGCTGTTCGGGCTGCCGCTGTCCAACCTGTGGGTGCTGCTGGCGGTGATCCCGCTGGCCGGGGCCGCGCTGTCCGGGCTCGGCGCCGCGTGCGGGCTGCTCGCCCCGCGCCCCGAACTCGCCACGCTGCTCGGCCAGCTCGGCATGTCGGCGGCGCTGCTGCTCGGCGTGCTGCCCGCCGACCGGATGCCCGGCGTCGTGCGCCTCGCCCGCGATCTGCTGCCCTCGACGTACGGGGTGGAGGCGTACGCCCGCACCTTCGGCCCCCACCCCGACTGGGCGGTGGTCCTCGCTGACCTGGGCGTGTGCGCGGGCGTCGGGGTGATCTCGCTGGCCGTGGCGACCCGCGCCTACCGCAGGGCGGCCGTCCGGTGACGCGGCGCCCGACGCGACCTGGCACGATGTCAGGGTGACCGCACCGCTGACACCGCCCCCGCCGCCGCACGACGACGACTTCGCGCATCAGCACGGAGGGGGCCCCTCGGGCGGGACACCGGTCGCGGACCCGTACGGACAGGACGGCCCCGGTATGAAGACCGAAGTACGCGAAGCCGTCGTCGTGGCCGTGGCGGTGGCGCTCTCCGGGGTGCTGCTGGGGCTGCTGTGGTGGTGGCTGGCCCCGCACGTGCCGCTGGTGGGCGAGGAGACCGACCGGAGCTGGGTGGTCTACCTCAAGGACACCGAGGGCGAGCAGGCGGCCGGGGTGGACGGCACCTTCGCCCTGCTGGGCCTGGCGTTCGGCCTGATCAGCGCGGTCCTGGTGTTCCTGCTGCGGCGGCGCGGAGGTGCGCCGCTGGTGGTGGGCCTCGGCGTCGGCGCCCTGCTCGCCTCCCTGCTGGCCTGGCGGCTCGGCGTCTGGCTGGGCCCGACCTCCGACGTCATCGCGCACGCCAAGGCGGCCGGCGCCGGCGTCACCTTCCCGGCCCCGCTCCGGCTCGGCGCCAAGGGAGCCCTGCTGGCCTGGCCGCTGGCCGCGCTCCTGGTCCACCTGGGCCTGACAGCCCTCTTCGGCCCCCGCGACCCCGACCCGTACGAGCAGGGCCCCTTCGGCCCAGCGCCGCAGGGCCCGTACGGGACGCCCCCCGCGTAGGGGCGTCAGCCGCGGCCGACGGGGGCCAGGACGGCCTTCGTCAGGGTGGCCAGGTCGGCCGGGGCGAGTTCGACCTCCAGGCCGCGCCGGCCCGCCGAGACACAGACCGTCGGGTGCGCCACGGCCGACTCGTCCAGCACGGTGGGCAGCTTCTTGCGCTGGCCCAGCGGGGAGATGCCGCCGCGCACGTAGCCGGTGGTGCGCTCGGCCAGCGCGGGATCGGCCATCGCCGCCCGCTTGCCGCCTACGGCCGCCGCCAGCGCCTTGAGGTCCAGCGTGCCGGAGACCGGGACCACGGCGACCGTCAGGGTGCCGTCCACGTCGGCCACCAGCGTCTTGAAGACCCGGTCGGGGGAGACACCCATCGCCTCGGCGGCCTCCTCGCCGTAGGAGGGGTGCGCCGGGTCGTGCTCGTAGGAGTGGACCGTGTGGTGCACGCCCGCCGCGGTGAGGGCCACCGTGGCGGGCGTGCCGCCCGCCTGCTGCTTCTTCGACTTCTTCGCCATCGCGGGTGCCGGCCCTCTGTTCCTTCAGTTCAGACTGGTGCGCGCCCGCGTCAGCTCGAACGCGGGCAGTGACGGCAGACTACGGATGATCGCCGTCTCCGAGCGAAGCAGTTTCAGCTCGTCCCGCAGCCGGGACGCGGTGTCCGGGGCCTGGAGGAGCCGCTGCTTGGTCGGGGTGTCCAGCACCATCGCGGCCGCCACCAGGTAGGAGATCACACCGGGGTCGTCCGGCAGGTCGGAGTCGGCGGAGATGGAGCGCTCGTGGGCGCCCGCCAGCCGCTTCTGGTACTGCTGGAAGGAGCGCAGCACCCCCTCGGCGAGCGCGCCCGCCTCGTCGCCCGGCTCCTCCGGCAGCTCCTCCACCTCGGCGGTGAGGAACGACCCGGAGTCGTCCACCGAGAGCAGCTTGACGCGGGTGGTGCCGGTGCACAGCACCTCGAAGGTGCCGTCCGGGCGCTCCCGGATGGTCGCGGCGTCCGCCACACAGGCCACCCGGTGCAGCGCCTTGAGCGGGTCCGGACCGAAGCCCCCCGCCGGGGCCTCCTCGGTACCGGCGTCGGGGTCCGGCAGGCCCGTACCGCTCGGCGCCACCTGGTGGCCGTCACGGATCGCCACGACGACGAACCGGCGCGGTTCGTCCTCCGGGGTCTTCAGCAGCTCGCGCATGATGGCGCGATACCGCTCCTCGAAGACGGACAGCGGCAGCACGAGTCCCGGGAACAGCGCCGTGTTCAGCGGGAAGAGGGGCAGGCGGGCGGTGGTCACGACGCCCCAGCCTAATGGTCCCGCCCGGGGGAGCGCCCGCGGCGCCAGCGGTTGTCCCGCCGATCCCTGCCCCAGGGGCCCGGCCGGCCCTGGCCGGCCTCAGACGCGGTCGCGCGGCGGGGTCGGGAGCAGGGCGGCCAGGGCCGCGGGCGGGGCGCCGGTCAGCAGGGCGTCGCGCAGCCGCAGGAAGTGGCCGAGCGGGTCCTCCGACACCCGGTTCCAGGGGAACGAGGTGGCGTACGGGCCGATCAGCGCGAGCTGGGTGCGGGCCTCCTCCCGGCGCTCCAGGCGCAGCAGGACGTACAGCAGCATGTTGCGGACCTCGGCCGGGCGGGGGTCGGCCGCCGGGAAGCGGGCCGAGAGGGCCGCCGCGCGGTCGGCCGCCGCGAGCAGCCTCTCCCGGGGCACCTCGGGGCCGCAGGCGTCGGTGAGGTAGCCGAAGGCGGCCCGCAGCGGGAGCGCCTGCACCAGCGAGCCGGGCGGGGCGTCCTGGGCGGCGGGCTCGGCGAAGTCGAAGCACTCGCGGTGCGAGCCGTGCCAGAAGGTGGCCAGATAGCGCAGCGCGGCCACGTGACAGCCGTAGTGGTGCGGGGCACGCCGTACGGCCGCCTCCCACAGCTCCCCGAAGTAGCGGTGGCCCGCGCGGGAGCCGCGCGCGTGGTCCAGCGCGATCCGCCAGGGCACCGGGTCGCGGTCGTCGGCGCGGGCGGCGGCCGTGATCAGCGGGCTGGCCTCGCGCAGCAGCTCGGCCCGGCCCGGCGACGGCCAGGCGCGGTCCACGGCCAACTGGGCGCCGACGAGCAGCACGCCGGGGTCCCCGGGGTCGGCGGCGCGCCACGCCTCGAACCACTCCGGGCGGGAGCGGGCGAAGGCGGCGAGCCGGGTGGCGTAGGCGTCGCGCTCCTCCCACTGGCCCGCCGCGCGGGTGGCCGCGAGCAGGGCGGCGGCGACCGCGAACCCGCCCTGCCCGGCCGCGACCAGGGCGGGGGAGAGGTGGTCGTCGGGCGCGTCGAGGATGACGTCGTCGGCCGGTGCGGGGGAGTCCGGGCGCGAGGCGCGTCGTGTCTTCCGGGTGGGGCGGAGGAACGCCGGCAGCAGAACCATGGTGCCGACCATTGAAAGTCCGCAGGTCGGGCCCGCGCCAGAGGGTTGGGGCAAGTCGTGGAAGGTTGTGCCGGCGCCGGTCAAGGAAGGGTAAAAAGGCGGCTTTTCCCCTCTTGTCAGGCCCCTGCCGCCAGAAGAGGCCCCACGAGTCCCGCGCGGCCCCCTCGCATCAGCTCCGCCGCAGCAGCCGTGTCGCCCCCGCAGCCACCGCCGTCGCCAGCACCCAGCCCAGCATGATCAGCACCGCCGCCAGCCACGGCCACGCCCCGCGCAGCCGCCACTGGTCGAGCTGGCCCAGGTCGATCACCGGCAGCAGCAGGTCCAGCGTGAGCAGCGCCGGGCTCCACGCCGGATGGTCCTCCGAATGCGCCGGGGGCGGATCGGCGTGCGCGAACGCCAGCGTGCCCGCCGCCCACAGCACCGCGAGCCACAGCGCCGCCCGTCCCGGCCGGTACCCGTAGGCGACCGTCCAGTCCTGGGCGTACCCCCACAGCTTCGCCGCCAGCGGCAGGGTCTCGCGGCGTCTGCGGTGCTTGGCCAGCAGCACGTCACGGGCGTCCTCGTCCTCCCCGGCCGCGCGCAGCACGGCGGCCAGCCGCTCGTACGGCTCCGGGTGGTACTCGGCGGTCGCCGCCGCCACCCAGGCCAGCCGGTGGGCCAGCGGAAAGGGGCCGCGCGGGACGAGGTTCTCGTACGTGAAGCCGCTCATCTGGAGGTTCCCCGGCTCCGGCCAGCTGCCCGCGTCGTCCACCAGGTTGACGATCCGGGCGCCCGACAGCACCACCCGGCCCGACGGCGGCCGGTCCCCGAGGAAGCGCAGCTCGGGCGTCTGCACCCGGCGCAGCGACAGTTCCTGGTCGTCGGTGAGCACGAACCGCGACCCCTCCAGGTCCACCGCGTCCCCGAAGCGCCCGTCGTCCAGCCGCGTCCCGCCCCGGCACTCGAACCGCTGCACCCGCGTCCCGCGCGCCGGTGTGGTCCCGCTCAGCAACGGGCTGCCCACCGCGGCCGGCGTCAGATACAGGGTCCGCTCCACCGTGAGCTGCGGGGCGTTGAGCGCCAGCCGGGCGTACGGGTTGGAGAGCCGGGCTCCGCGCAGGCTCAGTGACACCCCGACCTGGGCGCCACGCAGCCGCAGCTCGCCGTAGGACTCCAGCATCTCCGCCTGGAGGTCCTGGCCGACCGTCATGCCGTCCGCCGCGATCGACCGCCCGCCCCGGTCCCGGTGCGCCACGGCCTCGTTCAGCATCAGGTCGGTGCCTATCCGGGCGTCGGTCAGCCGGATGCCGGTACGGAAGCGGCAGCGCGCCAGATGCAGATCGCCCTCGGTGCGCACCCGCGCCGCCTCGAGCCGGGGCACCGCGCAGTCCACCAGGCGCACGGTGGTGAAGTGCGCCTCCGGCACCCGCACCTCGTCGTCGAACCGGCAGCACCGCAGCTCCACGTACGGCGTGACGGTGCCGCCCGCCAGGTCCACCGTGCCGGTGACCCGCACCCCGGTCAGCTTCAGCGAGGAGACCCGGCCCGCGAGCGCGGGCGGGCCGTCCAGCAGCAGCCAGCACACCACCCGGGCCCGCACGCTGCGCTCCGGGCCCCAGGGGATGCCGCCGTGCGGATCGTCCACGGCCGGATCTCCACTGCTCAGGTCGTACACGCTGCCGTTGCGGAACGCCTGCCACATGCCCGCCTCGGCCGGAGTCAGATCGTCCGGCAGCTCCTGGGCGCCCGGACCCGCCGCCAGTGCCTCGGTCACCGCGGCTCCTCTCCCGCGAGCCGGCCACGGGCGTCACCGCCCGGCTCGCCGCCCACGTCCGTCCCACACGTCGTTTCCCGGCTCATGCCCGGTGAGTGACGGGTTCGACACACATAGTGAGAGTGAAATCACGGGTTCCGGCCACGCTCTGTGCCACCGGTTGTCCCACGATCTGTATCAGCCATTGATACGCGCGGACGGGCTACGGCGCCGGTCTGAGAGAATTGGGACTGTGATCTCCCGAATCGATCTGCGCGGCGACGCCCTCCCCGAGGGCCCCGCCCTGCGCGACCTGCTGCCCCGAGCCGACTTCGACGTCTCGGCCGCCCTGGAGAAGGTGCGGCCGATCTGCGAGGCCGTGCATCATCGAGGCGACGCTGCACTGATCGACTTCGCGGAGAAGTTCGACGGGGTGCGGCTGGAATCCGTCCGTGTCCCGGCCCAGGCGCTCACCGACGCGCTCGCGGCCCTCGACCCGGCCGTACGCGCCGCCCTGGAGGAGTCCATCCGCCGGGCCCGCCTGGTCCACCGCGCCCAGCGCCGTAGCCCCCACACCACCCAGGTCGTCCCCGGCGGCACCGTCACCGAGAAGTGGGTCCCCGTCGACCGGGTCGGGCTGTACGCGCCCGGCGGCCTCTCGGTCTACCCCTCCTCCGTGATCATGAACGTGGTGCCCGCGCAGGAGGCCGGCGTCGGCTCCGTCGCACTCGCCTCCCCGCCGCAGGCAGAGTTCGGCGGGCTGCCGCACCCGACCATCCTCGCCGCCTGCGCCCTGCTCGGCGTGGACGAGGTGTACGCGGCCGGCGGTGCCACCGCCGTGGCGATGTTCGCCTACGGCACCGAGTCCTGCCCGCCCGCCAACATGGTCACCGGCCCCGGCAACATCTGGGTCGCCGCCGCCAAGCGCTTCTTCACCGGCAGGATCGGCATCGACGCGGAGGCGGGCCCGACCGAGATCGCCGTCCTCGCCGACGACACCGCCGACCCGGTGCACGTCGCCTCCGACCTGATCAGCCAGGCCGAACACGACCCGCTGGCCGCCGCCGTCCTCGTCACCGACTCGGCCGCCCTGGCCGACGCGGTGGACGAGGAGCTGAAGAAGCAGGTCGCCGCCACCAAGCACGTCGACGACCGCATCGTGCCCTCGCTCAACGGGCGGCAGTCCGCGATCGTCCTGGTCGACGGCGTCGAGGAGGGCCTGCGCGTGGTCGACGCCTACGGCGCCGAGCACCTGGAGATCCAGACCCGCGACGCGGCCGCCGTCGCCGACCGGGTGCGCAACGCGGGCGCCGTCTTCATCGGCCCCTGGGCGCCGGTCTCCCTCGGGGACTACGCGGCCGGGTCCAACCACGTGCTGCCCACCGGCGGCTGCGCCTGCCACTCCTCCGGTCTGTCCGTGCAGTCCTTCCTGCGCGGCATCCACATCGTGGACTACACCGAGGACGCCCTCGCCGAGGTCGCCCACCACGTGGTGACCCTCGCCGAGGCGGAGGACCTGCCCGCACACGGCGCGGCGGTCAAGGCCCGCTTCGGCTGGAAGGTACCGGGTAGCAAGTGACCGGCAACAGTACGCAGTCCCCCTGGGACGAACTCCCCATCCGTGACGAGCTGCGCGGCAAGTCCCCCTACGGCGCGCCCCAGCTCGACGTCCCCGTCCGGCTGAACACCAACGAGAACCCCTATCCGCTGCCCGAGCCGCTGGTGGAGCGGATCGCGGAGCGGGTGCGCGAGGCCGCCCGGAACCTGAACCGCTACCCCGACCGGGACGCCGTCCAGCTCCGCACCGAACTGGCCGGGTACCTCACCACGACCGGCCACCACCGCCTCGGCGCCGAGAACGTCTGGGCGGCCAACGGCTCCAACGAGGTCATCCAGCAGCTCCTGCAGACCTTCGGCGGGCCCGGCCGCACCGCGCTCGGTTTCGAGCCGTCGTACTCGATGCACGCGCTCATCGCGCGCGGCACCGGGACCGGCTGGATCTCCGGGCCGCGCGGCGCGGACTTCACCATCGACCTGCCCGCGGCCGAGCGCGCCATCGCCGAGCACCGGCCCGACGTCGTCTTCGTCACCACCCCCAACAACCCCACCGGCAACGCCGTCCCGCCCGGGACCGTCCTCGCGCTGCACGACGCCGCGCAGGCGGCGAAGCCGTCCATGGTGGTCGTGGACGAGGCGTACATCGAGTTCAGCCACGGCGACTCGCTGCTGCCGCTCCTCGAGGGCCGCCCGCACCTGGTGATCTCGCGGACCATGTCCAAGGCGTTCGGCGCCGCCGGACTGCGCCTCGGCTACCTGGCCGCCGACCCCGCCGTGGTGGACGCCGTCCAGCTGGTCCGGCTGCCCTACCACCTGAGCGCCGTCACCCAGGCGACCGCGCTGGCCGCGCTGGAGCACACCGGCACGCTGCTCGGCTACGTCGAGCAGCTCAAGGCCGAGCGGGACCGGCTCGTCGCCGAACTGCGGGCCATCGGCTACGAGGTGACCGAGTCCGACGCCAACTTCGTGCAGTTCGGCCGCTTCGAGGACGCCCACGACGCGTGGCGGCGCATCCTGGGCCACGGGGTGCTGGTCCGGGACAACGGCGTGCCCGGATGGCTGCGGGTGACCGCCGGAACCCCCGAAGAGAACGACGCGTTCCTCGACGCGGTACGGGACTTGAAGAAGGAGCTTGACGCATGAGCCGCACCGGACGCGTACAGCGCACCACCAAGGAGACCTCGGTGCTGGTCGAGATCGACCTCGACGGCACCGGCAAGACCGACATCGCCACCGGCGTCGGCTTCTACGACCACATGCTCGACCAGCTCGGCCGGCACGGTCTGTTCGACCTCACCGTGAAGACCGACGGCGACCTGCACATCGACTCCCACCACACCATCGAGGACACCGCCCTCGCGCTCGGCGCCGCCTTCAAGCAGGCGCTCGGCGACAAGGTGGGCATCTACCGCTTCGGCAACTGCACGGTCCCGCTGGACGAGTCCCTCGCCCAGGTCACCGTCGACCTCTCCGGCCGCCCCTACCTCGTGCACACCGAGCCCGAGAAGATGGCGCCGATGATCGGCGAGTACGACACCACGATGACCCGGCACATCCTGGAGTCCTTCGTCGCCCAGGCCCAGATCGCGCTGCACGTGCACGTGCCCTACGGACGCAACGCGCACCACATCGTGGAGTGCCAGTTCAAGGCCCTCGCCCGCGCGCTGCGCTACGCCAGTGAGCGCGATCCGCGCGCGGCCGGCATCCTCCCCTCCACGAAGGGCGCGCTGTAACCCCATGACCGGACTGTCCACCATCCTGATCGTCGTCGGCCTCTTCCTGGTCGGCGGCATCATCTCCTTCGTCAAGCAGAAGATGCCCACCAGCCTGATCGTGCTGGTCTCCATCGGTGCGGCCATGTGCCTGGTCGCCGGCGTCATGCGGCTGGAGGTGTGGAGTTGAGCGACGTGAAGAAGGTCGTGGTCTTCGACTACGGCTTCGGCAACGTCCGCTCCGCCGAGCGCGCGCTCGCCCGCGTGGGCGCCGAGGTGGAGATCACCCGCGACTTCGACAGGGCGATGAACGCCGACGGCCTGCTGGTGCCCGGCGTCGGCGCGTTCGCCGCCTGCATGACCGGCCTGCGCGAGGCCCGCGGCGACTGGGTCGTCGACCGGCGCCTGGCAGGCGGCCGCCCGGTGCTCGGCATCTGCGTCGGCATGCAGATCCTGTTCGCGCGCGGCATCGAGCACGGCGTGGAGACCGACGGCCTGGACGAGTGGCCGGGCACGGTCGGCCCCCTCAAGGCCGACGTGGTGCCCCACATGGGCTGGAACACCGTCGACGCCCCGGCCGGCTCCCGCCTCTTCGCGGGGCTCGACCCCGCCGACCGCTTCTACTTCGTGCACTCCTACGCCGTGCAGGACTGGGACTTCGAGCAGCTCAACGCCGCCATGACCCCGCCCGCGGTGACGTGGTCGACGTACGGCGGGCCGTTCGTGGCCGCGGTGGAGAACGGCGCGCTGTCCGCCACCCAGTTCCACCCCGAGAAGTCCGGCGACGCCGGTGCCCAGCTCCTCACCAACTGGATCGGAACCCTCTGAGATCATGGCCAAGCTCGAACTGCTCCCCGCCGTCGACGTCCGCGACGGCCAGGCCGTCCGCCTCGTGCACGGCGAGTCCGGCACCGAGACCTCCTACGGCTCCCCGCTGGAGGCGGCCCTCGCCTGGCAGCGCGCGGGCGCCGAGTGGCTGCACCTGGTCGACCTGGACGCCGCGTTCGGCACCGGGGACAACCGGGCCCTGATCGCCGAGGTCGCCAGGGCCATGGACATCAAGGTGGAGCTGTCCGGCGGCATCCGCGACGACGACACCCTCGCCGCCGCCCTCGCCACCGGCTGCACCCGCGTCAACCTCGGCACCGCGGCCCTGGAGACCCCCGAGTGGGTCGCGAAGGTCATCGCCGGGCACGGCGACAAGATCGCCGTCGGCCTCGACGTACGCGGCACCACCCTGCGCGGCCGCGGCTGGACCCGCGACGGCGGCGACCTCTACGAGACGCTCGCGCGCCTCGACAAGGAGGGCTGCGCCCGCTACGTCGTCACCGACATCGCCAAGGACGGCACCCTCCAGGGCCCCAACCTGGAACTGCTGAGGAACGTCTGCGCGGCCACCGACCGCCCGGTCGTCGCCTCCGGCGGCGTCTCCTCGCTGGACGACCTGCGCGCCATCGCCGGCCTGGTGCCGCTCGGCGTCGAGGGTTCCATCGTCGGCAAGGCGCTGTACGCCAAGGCGTTCACCCTGGAAGAGGCCCTGGCGGCGGTGTCCCGGTGAGCGACGTACGCCGGGTGAGCACCGGTGCGCCCTGGGAGGACCAGTTCGGTTACTCCCGCGCCGTCGAACTGCCCAACGGCCTGGTGCTGGTCTCCGGCTGCACCTCCGTCGTGGACGGGCAGATCGCCGGAGGCGGCCCGTACGAGCAGGCCGTCAACTCCTTCGGCGTCGCGCTCGGCGCGCTGGCGCAGGTGGGCCTCGGCCGGGACGACGTGGTGCGCACCCGTATGTACCTCACCCATGCCCGGGACGTGGAGGAGGTCGGACGCGCGCACAAGGAGATGTTCGGCACCGTCCGGCCCGCCGCATCCATGATCATCGTCTCCGGTCTCGTCGACCCCAGCCTGGTCGTCGAGATCGAGATGGAGGCGTTCCGAGGAGTGTCCGCATGACCCTGGCCGTACGCGTGATCCCCTGCCTGGACGTGGACAACGGCAGGGTCGTCAAGGGCGTCAACTTCCAGAACCTGCGCGACGCGGGCGACCCGGTGGAGATGGCCAAGGTCTACGACGCCGAGGGCGCCGACGAGCTGACCTTCCTGGACATCACCGCCTCCTCCGGCGACCGGGAGACCACCTACGACGTGGTGCGCCGCACCGCCGAGCAGGTCTTCATCCCGCTCACCGTCGGCGGCGGCGTCCGCACCGCCGAGGACGTGGACAAGCTGCTGCGGGCCGGCGCCGACAAGGTGGGCGTCAACACGGCCGCCATCGCCCGGCCCGACCTCATCCGCGAGATCGCCGAGCGGTTCGGCCGTCAGGTGCTGGTCCTCTCGGTGGACGCCCGGCGCACCCCGTCCGGCTCCTTCGAGGTCACCACCCACGGCGGCCGCACGGGCACCGGCATCGACGCGGTCGAGTGGGCGCACCGGGCCGCCGAGCTGGGCGCGGGCGAGATCCTGCTCAACTCCATGGACGCCGACGGCACCAAGGACGGCTACGACCTCGACATGCTGGCGGCGGTCCGCAAGCACGTGTCGGTCCCGGTGATCGCCTCGGGCGGCGCGGGCGCGCTCTCGCACTTCCCGCCGGCCGTCGACGCGGGCGCGGACGCGGTGCTGGCCGCCTCCGTCTTCCACTTCGGCGACCTCCGCATCGGCCAGGTCAAGCAAACCCTGCGCGAGGCGGGCCACCCGGTCCGTGTCTGAACGGAGCCCCCGCACCGGCACCGGGACACGCCCGGCCGTCCCCACGGACGGCCGGGCGGCGCATCGTGACCCCAACGTCCTGCGCTGGCTGGGCGCGTACACCGCGTCCATGCTCGGGGACAACGTGTACTACATCGCCCTGTCCTGGGCCGCCGTGCGGGCCGGCAGTCCCTCGCAGGCCGGGCTCGTGATGGCGGCCAGTGCGGTGCCCAGGGCGTTGCTGCTGCTGGGCGGCGGGGTGATCGCGGACCGGTTCGGGCCGCGCCGGGTGGTCGTCGGCAGCGACGCCGTGCGGTGCGCGGCCGTGCTCGCGGTCGCCGCGCTGCTGTCCGTCACCACCCCCGGCCTGTGGCCGCTGGCCGCGCTGGCGCTGGTCTTCGGCGCCGTCGACGCCGTCTTCATGCCGGCCGTCGGCGCGCTGCCGGCCCGGATCACCACGCCCGGCCAGCTCGCCCGTGTCCAGGGCCTGCGCGGGCTCGCCATCCGGATCGCCGGCGTCGTCGGCGCCCCGCTCGGCGGGCTGGGCGTCGCCACGGGCGGCGCGCCCACCGCGTTCGGCCTCGCCGGACTCCTGATCGCGTTCTCGCTGCCCCTGCTGATCACCGTCCGGGTCAGGCCGCTCCCCCCGGAGGAGACCGCCCGCGAGGCGGGCACCGCGTGGGCCGATCTGGTGGACGGCCTTCGCCACATCCGCCGCCATCGCGTCCTCGGCCCGCTGATGCTCGCCATCGCGCTCGGCGACTTCGGCTTCGTCGGCCCGCTCAACGTCGGCCTCACCCTGCTCGCCGACCGGCGCGGCTGGGGCGCCGCCGGCATGGGCTGGGTGCTCGCCGGGTTCGGCGTCGGCGCGGGCGCCGTCTCGCTGCTGCTCGCGGTGCGCGGCCGGCTCCCGCGCGCCGGACTGACCGCGGCCTGCTCGATCCTCGCAGGCTCCGTCGCCATCGCCGCCCTCGCATACGTGAGGGCGCTCCCCGCCGCGGTCGGCGTGGCCCTGCTGGTCGGGCTGCTCGCCGGACTCAGCGGCGCGATGTGCGGTGCGCTGCTCCAGACCCAGGCCGACCCCGCCTACCTGGGCCGGATCACCGCCGTCGCCAGTCTGGTCAGCCTGGGGCTCGCCCCGCTGAGCATGCCGTTCGCGGCCACTGCGATCGGCGTCTGGGGGCTGGGGCCGGTGTTCGTGACCAGCGCGGCGGTGTGCGGGCTCGGCGGGGTCGTCGTGCTGTGTTTTCCGCACCTCAGGCGGGCCGAACTGCCCGGCCGAGCGGTCAGCGCAGTCGCTGGGTGAGCTGGACCAGGTTGCCCACGGTGTCGTCGAGCACGGCCGCCAGTACCGGACCCTGCTCCTGCGGGGGATGGGTGAAGCGGACACCGGCGGCGCGCAGCCGCTCGTACTCCACGCGCATGTCGTCCACCTCGAAGACGATGGTCGGCAGGCCCGCCTCGTACAGGGCGGTGCGGTACGGCTCCGCGATGGGGCCCCCGCCGGGCTCCAGCAGCAACTGGAGGTCCGGCTGGGCTCCCTGGGGCGCGCCCACCGTCACGAACAGCACGCCGTCGCCGAGGTCCATGCGGAGCCGGGTCTCGAACCCCAGCACCTTCGTGTAGAAGGCGTGCGCCCGCGCCACGTCGTCCACGTACACCCCGGTCATGGCGACCTTGATCATGACGGCTCCCGACGGGTCAGAGGCCGAGCTGACGGGAGTCGTGCAGGGCGGTGATCGCGTCCGCGTCGCCCTCCAGCGCGACCTTGGCCGAATCCTGCCGGCCGTAGGCGAACATCAGCAGCTCCGCGGGCTCGCCGGTCGCCGTCACCACCGGCGTGCCCCGGTGCGCCACCACCGTACGGCCGTCCGGGCGGCGCAGCACCAGGCCGGTCGGGGCGTGCCGGCCGGTCATCCGGGCGGTGCGCTCCAGCCGTGACCAGAGCACGTCCTGGAACACCGGGTCCAGCTCGCGCGGGTTCCACTCCGGCTGGGCGCGGCGCACGTCCTCGGTGTGGACGTAGAACTCGACGGTGTTGGCGGCCTCGTCCACCTGCTTCAGCCGGAACGGGGAGAACTTCGGGGGGCCGGTGCGGATCAGCCGGATCAGCTCGTCGTAGGGCTTGGCCGCGTACTCGTCCATCACCCGGTCCAGCCGGGCGGCCAGCGGCTTGGCGAGCATCCCGGCCGCCGCGTCGGGGCGGCGTTCGCGCACCACCACGTGCGCGGCCAGGTCACGGGTCGCCCAGCCCTCGCACAGGGTCGGTGCGTCCGGGCCGGCGGTTTCCAAGAGGTCTGCGAGCAGGAGCCGTTCACGCTTGGCGAAGGTCGACATGACTTCAGCGTACGGCCACCGCCGAGGACCACGCAGCGGACACGGAACGTGACCTGGGGCGCCGCACGGCACAATGGCACCCATGACCCGTACGACCGGCAGCCCCCGTCCCAGCGGCCTCGATCCCGAGATCGCCGCCCGCCTCAAGCGCGACCCGGACGGCCTCGTCCCCGCCGTGGCCCAGCAGTACGACACCGGCGAGGTGCTGATGCTCGGCTGGATGGACGACGAGGCGCTGCACCGCACGCTCACCACCGGCCGCTGCACGTACTGGTCCCGCAGCCGCCAGGAGTACTGGGTCAAGGGCGACACCTCCGGCCACGTCCAGCTCGTGAAGTCGGTCGCGCTGGACTGCGACGCCGACACCGTGCTGGTCAAGGTCGACCAGACCGGCGCCGCCTGCCACACCGGCGACCGCACCTGCTTCGACGCGGACGTGCTGCTGAAGGGGGAGGAGCAGTGAGCACCCCCACCGCCATGGACCTGGACACCTTCCGCAAGCTCGCCGCCGACCGGCGGGTCGTCCCGGTCACCCGCAAGCTCCTGGCCGACGGCGACACCCCCGTCGCCCTCTACCGCAAGCTCGCCGCCGAACGCCCCGGCACCTTCCTCCTGGAGTCCGCCGAGAACGGCCGCTCCTGGTCCCGGTATTCCTTCGTCGGCGTCCGCTCGGCCGGCACGCTGACCACGCGCGACGGCGAGGCCCACTGGCTCGGCACCCCGCCGGTCGGCGTCCCCACCGACGGCGACCCGCTCGCCGCGCTGCGCGCCACCCTCCAGGCCCTGCACACCCCCCACCTCCAGGGCCTGCCGCCCTTCACCGGCGGCATGGTCGGCTACCTCGGCTACGACATCGTCCGCCGCCTGGAGAAGGTCGGCCCCGGCGAGCGCGACGACCTGAACCTGCCCGAGCTGACCATGCTCCTCAGCAGCGACCTCGCGGTGATGGACCACTGGGAGGGCTCGGTCCTGCTGATCGCCAACGCGATCAACCACAACGACCTCGACACCGGAGTGGACGAGGCGTACGCCGACGCGGTCGCCCGGCTCGACGCCATGGAGGCCGACCTGGCCCGCCCGGTCGCCCAGCCCCCGGCCGTGCTGCCGCCCTCCGAGCTGCCCGAGTACACCGCGCTGTGGGGCGGCCCCGACTTCCGGGCGGCCGTGGAGGACGTCAAGGAGCGCATCCGCGCCGGCGAGGCGTTCCAGGTCGTCCCCTCCCAGCGCTTCGAGACGCCGTGCACCGCGAGCGCCCTGGACGTGTACCGGGTGCTGCGGGCCACCAACCCGTCCCCGTACATGTACCTGTTCCGGTTCGAGGGGTTCGACGTGGTCGGCTCCTCGCCCGAGGCACTGGTCAAGGTCGAGGACGGCCGCGCCATGGTGCACCCCATCGCGGGCACCCGGCACCGGGGTGCCACCCCGCAGGAGGACCAGGCGCTCGCCGACGAGCTGCTGGCCGACCCCAAGGAGCGCGCCGAGCACCTGATGCTGGTCGACCTCGGCCGCAACGACCTCGGCCGGGTCTGCGAACCCGGCTCGGTGGAGGTCGTCGACTTCATGTCCATCGAGCGCTACTCGCACGTGATGCACATCGTCTCCACCGTCACCGGCGAGGTAGCCGGCGGCCGGACGGCCTTCGACGTGCTCACCGCCTGCTTCCCCGCCGGCACCCTCTCCGGCGCCCCCAAGCCCCGCGCGATGCAGATCATCGACGAACTCGAGCCCTCCCGCCGCGGCCTGTACGGCGGCTGCGTGGGCTACCTCGACTTCGCGGGCGACTCCGACACCGCCATCGCCATCCGCACCGCCCTGCTGCGCGACGGCACGGCGTACGTCCAGGCCGGAGCGGGGATCGTCGCGGACTCCGACCCGGTCGCGGAGGACCAGGAGTGCCGCAACAAGGCGGCGGCCGTGCTGCGTGCCGTGCACACAGCCAACCGGCTGGGCACGATGTGACCCGATCGCGAGAACCCCGGATGACGCTTCGTCCGGGGTTCAGGCGATAGTGGAGTACGTGACTGCCGTACCGCACCCCCGTTCCGAAGCCGCCGCGCCCGCCCGCTCCGCCCGGCGCAGCCTCGCCCTCGCCCTGCTGTCCGGCGCGCTCGGCGCGGCCCTGGCGCTGCTGGCGACCCGGCAGCGCTGGGCCGAGGGGACCGCGACCGTCGCCGGCGGAAGGTTCCCGCTGACCGCCACGGGCAGCGACGTCACCGGTGTCCCGGCCGCGCTCGCCGTCGTGGGCCTGGCCGCGCTGGTCGCCGTGTTCGCGGTGCGGCGGGCGGGCCGGTTCGCCGTCGCCGCGCTGCTCGCGCTCTCCGGTGCGGGCATCGCCGCGGCCGCGCTCGCCGGGGTGGCCGACGGCTCCGCGCTGGACGAGAAGGCGGCCTCCACCACCGGGGACACCTCGGCCACCGTGCAGGCCCTCAGCCACACCGCCTGGCCCTACGCGGCCGTCGCCGGAGGCGGGCTGATCCTGCTCGCCGGGCTCCTCGCGCTGCTTTACGGCAACCGCTGGCCCGCCATGTCGGGCCGTTACGAACGCGGCACGGGCCGCCCCCGGCGCAGCGCCCGCCCGGTCGACCCGGAGCGCCCCGAGGAGATCTGGAAGGCCCTGGACCGCGGCGAGGACCCGACCGGAGCCTGAACCGCCCCCCGAGTGTGGGCAAACAGACTCCCACCCCCGCGTCGATCGTGCAGGGGCGTACGGGAGAATGGACCCCGAGCGACCCGGCTCGGACAGTGACGGGCGGGCTCGGACCGTACGACCTGTACGGCATGTACTCGACACGTACACAGCAACGAGGAGCAAGTCATGGCGGGCAGCAGCCACGGTCACACCCCGGCCGCCTGGACCGGTGTCATCATCGCCTTCATCGGTTTCTGCGTCTCGGGCGCGTTCATCGTGATGGCCCAGCCCGTCGGCTTCTGGGCCGGCATGGTCGTCGTGGCCCTCGGTGGCGTCGTGGGCTGGATCATGCGCTCCATGGGCCTCGGCATGCCCAAGGAGAACGCGGCCCCGGTCCGCCCCACCGCCGCGGCCACCCGTGAGCCGGTCGCCGCGGAGAGCTGAGCGAAGCACCCGCGAGGGGCGCCCAGGAGCCGTCCGCACGGCTCGGGGGCGCCCCTTCGCGCGTCCGCGTCCGGGGCACGGCAGAATGCCAGGGTGAACGCCGACAGCGGTGCCCCGCCCCTCGCCCCGCACGCGCGGACCCCCCACGCCAAGCCCCCGCCGTGGCGGCGCCTCGCCACCCCGGCCGGCGTCCTCGCCGCGGTGGCCGGAGCCTTCGCCTACGTCGGCACGGTCGACCCCAACCGGCCCGGCCACTACCCGGTCTGCCCGCTCTACGCGCTGACCGGGCTGTACTGCCCCGGATGCGGCGGACTGCGCAGCGCGCACGCCTTCGTGCACGGTGACCTCCTCGGTGCCCTGCACGACAACGCCGCCGGAGTCGCCGCCTACCTCGCCTTCGCCGTGCTGTGGACGCTCTGGGCGGTCCGTGCCGCGCGGGGCCTGCCGGTGCGCCTGGTCCTCGGCCGCACCCCGCTGTGGTTTCTCGGCTCCGCGCTGCTGCTCTTCACGGTCGTCCGGAACCTGCCGTTCGGTGGCTCGATCCGTCCTTGATCAGCAAGGAACGTCCAGGTAGGGGGACCGCCCGCCGCTGGATGCGAGCCCAGGCGGCTCCTGCGGATACCATCGCAGTGACCATGGGTTTTCGAACCCGCCCCAGGACCAACCGCTGGAAGGGGGCCGCTCGCGTGAGCGTGCTCGACGAGATCATCGACGGAGTCCGGGCCGACCTCGCGGAGCGGCAGGCCCGCGTGAGCCTCGACGAGCTCAAGGAGCGCGCGGCCCACGCCCCGGCCGCCAAGGACGGCGTGGCCGCCCTCAAGGGCGACGGCGTCAAGGTCATCTGCGAGGTCAAGCGCTCCAGCCCCTCCAAGGGCGCGCTGGCCGCCATCGCCGACCCCGCCGCCCTGGCCGCCGACTACGAGGCGGGCGGCGCCGCAGTCATCTCCGTCCTCACCGAGCAGCGCCGCTTCGGCGGCTCGCTGGCCGACCTGGAGGCCGTCCGCGCCAGCGTCGACATCCCGGTGCTGCGCAAGGACTTCATCGTCACCTCCTACCAGCTCTGGGAGGCCCGCGCCTACGGTGCCGACCTGGCCCTGCTGATCGTGGCGGCGCTGGAGCAGCCCGCACTGGAGTCGCTCATCGAGCGCGCCGTGTCCATCGGGCTCACCCCGCTGGTCGAGGTGCACGACGAGGACGAGATCGAGCGCGCCGTGGACGCCGGAGCCCGGATCATCGGTGTGAACGCCCGGAACCTGAGGACCCTGGAGGTCGACCGGGGCACCTTCGAGCGGATCGCCCCGGAGATCCCGGACGAGCTGGTCAAGGTCGCGGAGTCCGGCGTACGCGGCCCGCACGACCTGATCGCCTACGCCAACGCGGGCGCCGACGCCGTCCTGGTCGGCGAGTCCCTCGTCACCGGCCGCGACCCCAGGACCGCGGTCGCCGACCTGGTGGCCGCCGGCGAGCACCCCGCGCTGCGGCACGGCCGCGGCTGATCCCCCGGTAGGCTTGACCCCGATGACTCCCACCCTGACCACCGCCGTGGACCGCCACGCCCGCCTCGCGCGCGGCTGCCGTCCCCGCGGCTGCCGTGCCCCGGCCCGGCGCGTCCGCGGCCGCAGGGTCAGGTACCACATCGGGGCCGAGCCCGGCCAGGTCAACGGCATGCGATGGCGACAGCCGACCGCCAGGGGTGCGGGGCACCGCAGGATTCCGCGGCTTCGCCGCGTGGACGCGACCGGCCACTGACGGCGCGCGGCCGCCGGACGGTTCCCCGCCCCCCACGGCGATCAGTGTCGATTTTCACACGCACTCACCGTGAGGTACTGGCATGCCCAGCAACAACTACTTCTTCCCCGACGCGGAGGGCCAGGTCCCGACCGTCCAGGGCTACTTCGGCGCGTTCGGCGGCAAGTTCATCCCGGAGGCCCTCGTCGCCGCCGTGGACGAGGTCGCCGTCGAGTACGACAAGGCCAAGGCGGACCCGGAGTTCGCCCGCGAGCTGAATGGCCTCCTGGTCGACTACACCGGCCGCCCCAGCTCGCTCACCGAGGTTCCCAGGTTCGCCGGACACGCCGGCGGCGCCCGCGTGTTCCTCAAGCGCGAGGACCTCAACCACACCGGCTCGCACAAGATCAACAACGTGCTCGGCCAGGCCCTCCTCACCAAGCGCATGGGGAAGACCCGTGTCATCGCGGAGACCGGCGCCGGCCAGCACGGCGTCGCCACCGCCACCGCCTGCGCCCTGTTCGGCCTCGACTGCACCATCTACATGGGCGAGATCGACACCGAACGCCAGGCCCTCAACGTGGCCCGGATGCGCATGCTCGGCGCCGAGGTCGTGGCCGTGAAGTCCGGCAGCCGCACCCTGAAGGACGCCATCAACGAGGCGTTCCGGGACTGGGTCGCCAACGTCGACCGCACCCACTACCTGTTCGGCACCGTCGCCGGACCCCACCCGTTCCCGGCGATGGTCCGCGACTTCCACCGCGTCATCGGCGTGGAGGCCCGCCGGCAGATCCTGGAGCGCGCCGGGCGCCTGCCCGACGCCGCCATCGCCTGCGTCGGCGGCGGCTCCAACGCCATCGGCCTCTTCCACGCCTTCATCCCCGACGCGGACGTGCGCCTGATCGGCTGCGAGCCCGCCGGGCACGGCATCGACACCGGCGAGCACGCGGCCACCCTGACCGCGGGCGAGCCCGGCATCCTGCACGGCTCCCGCTCCTACGTGCTCCAGGACGACGAGGGCCAGATCACCGAGCCGTACTCGATCTCGGCCGGCCTGGACTACCCCGGCATCGGCCCGGAGCACTCCTACCTCAAGGACTCCGGCCGGGGCGAGTACCGCGCGGTCACCGACGACGCCGCCATGCAGGCGCTGCGCCTGCTGTCGCGCACGGAGGGCATCATCCCGGCCATCGAGAGCGCGCACGCGCTGGCCGGTGCCCTGGAGGTCGGCAGGGAACTGGGCCCGGACGGGCTGATCGTCGTCAACCTCTCCGGACGCGGCGACAAGGACATGGACACCGCCGCCCGGTACTTCGGGCTCTACGACACCGACGCCGAGGTCGCGGCCGACGAGGCCCACACCGCCGAGATCGAGGGGGACGCCAAGTGAGCGGCAACATCAACCTGCTGTCGGACACCCTCGCCGCCGCCAGGGCCGAGGACCGCGCCGCGCTCATCGCCTACCTCCCGGCCGGATTCCCGACCGTGGACGGCGGCATCGAGGCGATCAAGGCGGCCTTCGACGGCGGCGCCGACGTCGTGGAGGTCGGCCTGCCGCACAGCGACCCGGTGCTCGACGGCCCGGTCATCCAGACCGCCGACGACATCGCCCTGCGCGGCGGTGTGAAGATCGCGGACGTGATGCGCACGGTCCGCGAGGCCCACACGGCCACCGGCAAGCCGGTGCTCGTGATGACCTACTGGAACCCCATCGACCGCTACGGCGTCGAGCGGTTCACCGCCGAACTGGCCGAGGCCGGCGGCGCGGGCTGCATCCTGCCCGACCTGCCCGTGCAGGAGGCCGCGCTGTGGCGCGAGCACGCCGACAAGCACGGCCTCGCCACCGTCTTCGTCGTCGCCCCCAGCAGCCGGGACGCCCGCCTGGCCGAGATCACCGCGGCGGGCAGCGGCTTCGTCTACGCGGCCTCGCTGATGGGTGTCACCGGCACCCGCGAATCCGTCGGAGCACAGGCCGAGGACCTGGTGACGCGCACCCGCGCCACCCGCTCCGACCTGCCCGTCTGCGTCGGACTCGGCGTCTCCGACGCGGCCCAGGCCGCCGAGGTGGCCGCCTTCGCCGACGGTGTCATCGTCGGCTCGGCCTTCGTCAAGCGCATGCTGGACGCCCCCGACGACGCCGCCGGTGCCGACGCCGTCCGCGCGCTCGCCGCCGAACTGGCGAAGGGCGTCCGCCGGAGCGCCTGACCCCGCTCGCTCCACATCACTCGAACGGGTGGACATCCAGCCGGGGAGGCGCAATGCGTCTCCCCGGTTCGTTCAGGGGGTGTGAGCGAGAAGAACCGTGACGGAAAGCGCAACGCCCGCCAGCGTCTGGCCGCCGAGCGCGAGAAGCAGAAGTCCGCGGAGAAGCGCAGGCGCGCGCTGATCGTAGGCGTCAGTGTCGTCGGCGTGCTGGGCCTCGCCGCGGTGATCGGGGTCATCGCGGCCAACGCGGGCAAGGACAAGGGCAGCAAGAACGCGGGCCCGGTCGTGGCCCCCTCCGGCGCCCAGGGCAAGGACAGCCTGGCGATCCCGGTCGGCAGGGAGAGCGCCAGGTCCACGCTCACGGTCTGGGAGGACTTCCGCTGCCCCGCCTGCCAGTCCTTCGAGACGCGGTACCGCTCCACGCTGCACGAGCTGACCGACGCGGGCAAGCTCCGCATCGAGTACCACCTGGTCCGGCTGATCGACGCCAACGCGGGCGGCACCGGCTCGCTGCACTCGGCCAACGCGGCGGCCTGCGCCCAGGACGCCGGGAAGTTCCGCGACTTCCACGACGTGCTGTACGAGAACCAGCCCCCGGAGACCGACGACGCCTTCGCGGACAACGGCAAGCTGATCGGCCTCGCGGGCAAGGTCAAGGGCCTCGACACGCCGGCGTTCCGCACCTGTGTGAACGACGGCACGCACAACGCCTGGGTCGAGCGCTCCCAGAAGGCGTTCGCCGCCGGCGGCTTCGGCGGCACACCGACCGTGCTGTTCGGCGGCAAGAACATCTACCAGGACCAGTCCCTGACCCCCCAGAAGCTCAAGGAGATGGTGGAGAGCGCCGACCGCGGGTGAGGGGCTTTCTCACCTCCCCGTTATGGACCCGTAGCCCGGCCGCGCGGCGACCGCGCGGCCCGGCACGGTAGCGTCGGTCCTGCCATGGAACTTGCCTACATTCCCAGTCCTTCGCGCGGGGTGCTGTACCTCGGCCCCGTCCCGCTGCGCGGTTACGCCTTCTGCATCATCATCGGCGTCTTCGTCGCCGTCTGGCTCGGCAACAAGCGCTGGGTCGCGCGGGGCGGCCGTCCCGGCACGGTCGCCGACATCGCGGTGTGGGCCGTGCCCTTCGGCCTCGTCGGCGGCCGGCTCTACCACGTGATCACGGACTACGAGCTGTACTTCAGTCCGGGCCGCGACTGGGTGGACGCCTTCAAGGTGTGGGAGGGCGGCCTGGGCATCTGGGGCGCCATCGCCCTGGGCGCACTCGGTGCCTGGATCGGCGCCCGGCGCATGGGCGTGGCCCTGCCCGCCTACGCCGACGCCGTCGCACCCGGCATCGCCTTCGCGCAGGCCATCGGCCGCTGGGGCAACTGGTTCAACCAGGAGCTCTACGGCCACGAGACCCACCTGCCCTGGGCCCTGCACATCACCTCCTCCGAGGGCGGCCGGGTACCGGGGTACTACCACCCGACCTTCCTGTACGAGTCGCTGTGGTGCGTGGGCGTCGGCTTCCTGGTCATCTGGGCCGACCGCCGCTTCAAGCTGGGCCACGGCCGTGCCTTCGCGCTGTACGTCGCCGCGTACTGCACCGGCCGCGCGTGGATCGAGTACATGCGGGTGGACGACGCCCACCACATCCTGGGCCTGCGGCTCAACGTCTGGACCGCCGTCCTGGTGTTCCTGCTCGCGGTGGCCTATCTGGTGCTCTCCGCCCGGCGCAGGCCGGGCCGGGAAGCGGTGGTCGAGCAGGGCGCCTCGGACGATCCGGGCGACGGCGGGGCCGCGGACGCCGGTGACGGTGAGGCCGGCGCCAAGGACGGGGCCGAGCCCGGCGCGACCGGGACGGACGAGACGGAGAAGGCCGAGAGGGCCGAACCCGAACCCGAGCGCGAGTCCGGGGCCGAACCGGACGCCGGGACCGGAGCCAAGGACAAGGACACCGCCGACTCGGGCAAGAAGGGCTGACTCGCGGCCCGTACATGGCGGAGGGCGCCCGGAATTCCACCGGGCGCCCTTTGGCGTGTTCAGGCGCCCCGGGCCGTCGACAGGATGCGCCGCGCCTGCGCCACCGCCGCCGCGTCGATGAACCGGCCGTCCGGGAGGGCGAGCGCTCCCTGCTCGGCTGCCGCCGCCTTCAGTACCGTCTCCGCCTCCGCGATCTCCTCCGGGGTGGGGAGGTAGGCCCGCGCGATCACCGGAAGCTGGCGGGGATGGATCGCCGCCCGGCCCACGAAGCCGAGAGCGCGGCCGTGGGCGCAGGACGCGGCGAGCCCGTCCAGGTCCCGTACGTCGGGATGCACCGACTGGGGCGGCGGGGCGAGGCCCGCCGCACGGGCGGCCACCACCACGCGGGAGCGGCACCAGTCCAGGCCCGCGTCGGCCCGCACCCCGAGGTCGGAGCGGAGGTCGGCCTCGCCCAGGGAGAGGCCGCGCAGCAAGGGGTGGGCGGTGGCGATGGCGTAGGCGTGCTCGATGGCGAGGGCGGACTCCAGCAGCGCGTACAGCGGGAGCGCGGTCGCCTCGGCGGTGCGGCGGATCTGGTCCGGTGCGGCCACCTTGGGCAGCCGCAGCCCCGAGACGCCCGGCAGGGTGCCCAGGGCGGCGAGGTCGGCCGCCGCCCAGGGTCCTCCGGGGCCGTTGAGGCGGACGTGGACCGGGACGGGCTGCGGGCCGGCGAGCCGCTCGGCGGTGGCCGCGCGGGCGTACTCCTTGCGGTCCGGGGCGACCGCGTCCTCCAGGTCGATCACCACCACGTCGGCGCCCGCCGCGAGTGCCTTGTCCACCACGTGCGGCCGGTCGCCGGGGACGTACAGCCAGGTCAGCGGGGTCACAGCGCACCTTCTTCGCGCAGTGCGCCGATCTCGGCCGGGCCGAGGCCCAACTCGGTGAGGACCGCGTCGGTGTCCGCGCCGTGCCCGCGTCCGGCCCAGCGGATCGCACCGGGGGTCGCGGAGAGCCGGAAGAGCACGTTCTGCATGCGCAGCGGGCCGAGGTCGGGGTCGGCCACGGTGGTGACCGTGTCCAGCGCCAGGTACTGCGGGTCCTCGAACACGTCCCGTACGTCCTGCACCGGCGCGATGGCCGCCTCCGCCTTCTCGAAGGCGGCCAGCACCTCGTCGCGGGGGCGGGCGGCGATCCAGTTCCCGACCGCCTCGTCCAGCACGTCGGCGTGCGCGGCCCGCTGCACGCCGGTCGCGAACCATGGTTCGCCGATCAGCTCCGGGCGGCCCACCAGGCGCATCACCCGTTCCGCCACCGACTGCGCGGAGGTGGAGACCGCGACCCAGGAGCCGTCCAGGGTGCGGTAGGTGTTGCGCGGCGCGTTGTTCGCGGACCGGTTGCCGGTGCGCTCCTGGACGTAGCCGAGCTGGTCGTACCAGGTCGGCTGGGGGCCGAGCATCGCGAGCATCGGCTCGATGATCGCCATGTCGACGACCTGTCCGGCGCCGGTGCGGTGCCGGGCGGCCAGCGCGGTGAGCACGGCGTAGGCGGTGGCCAGGGCGGCGACGGAGTCGGCGAGCCCGAAGGGCGGCAGCGTCGGCGGCGCCTCCGGCTCGCCGGTGAGGGCCGCGAAGCCGCTCATCGCCTCGGCCAGCGTGCCGAAGCCGGGCCGGTGCGCGTACGGGCCGAACTGGCCGAAGGCGGTGACCCGCGCCAGGACCAGCCGGGGGTTGGCCGCCGACAGCTCCGGCCAGCCCAGGCGCCATTTCTCCAGGGTGCCGGGGCGGAAGTTCTCGATCACCACGTCCGCGGTGGCGGCCAGCCTCAGCAGGGTGTCCCGGCCGCCGGGGCGGGACAGGTCCAGGGTGATGGTCCGCTTGTTGCGGCCGAGCATCTTCCACCACAGGCCGATGCCGTCCTTGGCCGGGCCGTGCCCGCGGGACGGGTCGGGCCGCAGCGGATGCTCGACCTTGATCACCTCGGCTCCGAAGTCACCGAGCATGGTGGCGGCCAGCGGGCCGGCGAAAAGGGTGGCCAGGTCCAGCACCCGCAGGCCGTCCAGCGGCGGGCGGGTGGCGTCGTCGGGGCGGTCGGCGCTCATGCGGTGTACTGCGCCTCGATCTCGGGGCGGTACGGCATCGAGGCCGACGCGCCCTCCCGCTGCACCGACAGCGCGGCCGCGGCCACCGCCCAGGACAGCGCCTCCCGCAGCGGCTTCTCCTCGGCGACGGCGACCGCGTACGCCCCGGCGAAGGTGTCGCCCGCACCGGTGGAGTCGATCGCGGCGACCTGGTGGGCGGGCACCGCGAGCGGTTCGGTGTCGCGGGACACGTACAGCACGCCCGCCTCGCCGAGAGTGAGGACCACCTCCGGGACCAGGTCGAGCAGGCCGACAGCCGCGTCGAGGGGGTCGGTGCGGCCGGTGAGAGTGACGGCCTCGTACTCGTTGGGCACCAGCACGTCGGTCACACTCAGCAGCTCCTCCGGCAGCGGCTGCGCGGGGGAGGGGGTGAGGACCGTACGCACTCCGTGGCGCCGGGCCGCCTCCGCGCCCGCGATCACGGCCGGGAGCGGTACTTCGAGCTGGAGCAGCAGGGTGTCGGCGGAGGCGATCAGCCCCTCGTCGCCGGGGGAGAGGTGGTCGACGGTGCCGTTGGCGCCGGGGACGACGACGATGGCGTTGCCGCCGGCGTCGTCCACCACGATGTGCGCGGTGCCGGACGGGCCCTCGACCGTACGGAGGAAGTCGGTGTCCACGCCGGAGTGTTCGAGGGTGTCACGGAGCCGTACGCCGTACGCGTCGTTGCCGACCGCGCCGATCAGCGACACCGTGGCGCCCGCGCGGGCGGCGGCCATCGCCTGGTTGGCCCCCTTGCCGCCGGGGATGGTGCGGAACTCCCGGCCGGTGACGGTCTCGCCGCGCTGCGGGGCCCGGGCGACGTAGGTGACGAGGTCCATGTTCGTGCTGCCGAGCACGACGATGTGGGTCATGGGCGGGTCGCCTCCAGGCGGGTGAGTCGGGCGAGGGTGTCGAAGCCGGTGCCGTCGAAGTCGGCGACCGTGGTGGCGAGCCGGTTCTTCAGCGGGGCCCGCCAGTGCTCGGGCAGCGCGTCGGGGGTGCCCGCGAGCAGGCCCGCCACACAGCCGGCCGTGGCGCCGTTGGAGTCGGTGTCCCAGCCGCCCGACACCGCCCGGCAGACCGAGCCGGTGAAGTCGCCGTCGGCGTGGGTGAGCGCGGCGGCGATCAGGGCGGTGTTGGGCAGGGCGTGCACCCAGTGGTGGGTGGGGCCGTACACCATATGGAGCGCATCCACCACGTCGTCGAAGTCCGTTTGCCGCTCCGCCAGTTGGACGGCGTGGCGGAGGGCACGCGCCAGCCGGGAGCCGGGCGGGACCACCGTGAGGCCGGTGCGCAGGCAGGCGTGCACGTCCTGAGTGCCGGTGGACGCGGCGGCGATGACCGCGGCCGCGAACATCGCCGCGTGCACGCCGGTCGCCGTGTGGGTGAGGACCGCGTCCCGGTGCGTCTGCGCCGCGGCCGCCCCCGGATCGCCCGCATTGGTCCAGCCGTGCACGTCGGCCCGGATCAGGGCGCCGATCCACTCCCGGAACGGGTTTCGGAACCGGGCGGTGTGCGGGGGCTCGATTCCGGAGAGGAGGTTGCGCAGGGCGACGCGCTCGGCGGTGAAGGCGCGGCCGGGCGGCAGCTCGTCCAGCCAGACCCGGGCCAGGTCGTCGGTGGTGAAGTCCCGGCCGTGGCGGCGGAGCAGAAGCAGGGCCAGCAGGGGGTGGTCGAGGTCGTCGTCCTCCGGCATGCCGTCGATGTTCTCGGCCAGCGAGGTGGTGGCGGAGCGGCGGTTCCAGGGGTGCCGGGCGAGCAGGTCCCCGGGTACGCCCTTGGCGGTGAACCAGGTGCTCAGCGGCCAGTTGCCGGTGGCCCGGGCCAGCTCGCGGATGCCGTCCAGCGGGAGCTTCTCCACCGGCTTGCCGAGCAGGCAGCCGATGGCCCGGCCCAGCCAGGCGGCCTCCAGCCTCTCCGGACCTGGGGCCGTGCGTACGGCCGGGGAGGCGGGCCAGCCGGGACACAGGGCGATGATCCGGTCCAGGGCGGTGGGCTCCAGCTCGGCCATGTCGCTGGGCAGCTCGGCCAGTTCGTCCAGCAGGTCCTCGGCCAGCAGTCGCAGACAGCGGGAGGGGGGCTCCGGCGAGGCTCCGGCGCGCGCGGGGGCGTCCGCGCCGCCCGCCGCGCGCCAGCGGGCCTCGATCCGGGCGGCGTCGCGGCCGTCCAGGCGGGCCTGGCGCAGCTCGTGGCCGACCAGGTCCTCGGGCTGCACCCAGGTCAGTCGGAGCATGCCGGGCCTCCCAGCGCGGCGAACGCCCGCTCGTGCGCCCGGCGCCGCCCGGTGTCCCGGACGAAGACCTCGCGGGCGACCCCGGTCAGTTCGCGGGCCGGGGCCCACAGGTCCAGGCGGCTCGCCTCCGCGACCGTCTTGGCCCACTCCTCGGGCACCGGTGAGCCCAGCGCGCCGGAGAGGGCACCGGCCATGGTGGCGATCGAGTCGCAGTCCCGGCCGTAGTTGACCGCGCCGAGCACCGCGTGCCGCAGGTCGCCGCCCGCGACCACCAGCATGCCGAGTGCGACGGGGAGTTCCTCGATGGCGTGCAGCCGGGAGGGGCGGCGGGCACCGAGCGACGGGGCGCGGTAGTCGGGGCCGACCGTGTCGTACGGGGCGACGGCCTCGCGCAGCGGGACCAGCGCCGACTCGAAGTCCCCGTGTCCGGCGGCCACTTCGCAGACCTTCTCGATGGCCTCGCGGGTGCCGTCCTTGGCCAGCGCCAGGCAGGCGGCCACCACCGAGTCCGGGGTCGCGCCCGGCGCGCAGGCGGCGGCCACGGCGGCCGCGAACACCCCGGCCGCCTCCCGTCCGTACGACGACTGGTGGGCGCCGGCCACGTCCAGTGCCTCGGCGTAGGCGCCCGCCGGGTTGGCCGCGTTGACCAGGCCGACCGGCGCCATGTACATCGCCGCCCCGCAGTTGACGATGTTGCCGGTGCCCGCCTCGCGCGGGTCCACGTGCCCGTACGCGATGCGGGCCACCAGCCACTTCTCCGCGAGGAAGATCCGCTGCAACGGCAGCGCCTCAGCCTCCAGCTCGGGAATCCAGCGCGGCTCGGTCATCAGGTCCGGCACCAGGTGCTCCGCGACGGAGTACGCGTCGAGGTGGTCCCGGACGCGGCTGTAGACCCGGATCAGCGCGTGCGTCATCAGGGTGTCGTCGGTGACGTGCCCGTCTCCCTTGTGGTACGGCGCGATCGGGCGGGCGGTGCGCCAGCCGTCGCCGTTCCAGGGGCCGACGATCCCGTGCACCCGCCCTCCGTGCCGTTCGACGATCTGGTCGGGGCTGTACCCCTCGACCGGTCCGCCGAGGGCGTCGCCCACGGCGGCGCCGAGCAGGGCGCCGGTGATCCGCTCGTCCAGACCGGGCCCACCGGAAGGTGAGATTTCATCACTTTTAGGCATCATGCCCGCATCATCCCCTCGGCAGGGTCGGTTGGGTGGCTTCCAGCAGCCCGGCGAGTTCCACCAGATCGGTGCCGGTCAGTCTGGGCAGCGCGCAGCCGGAGAGGGTCCGGCAGGCGTGCCGCCACGCCTCCGGCACGCACTCCCCGCCGCCCAGCGCGCCGCAGAGCGCTCCGGCCAGCGCGGGCGCGGAGTCCGCGACACGGGAGAGGCAGGCCGCGGCCGGTACCGCCTCCGCGATCCGCCCCGCCGCCGCGAGGGTCAGCGCCAACGCCACCGGTACGGTCTCGGCGGCGGCGATGCCGTAGCTGTAGACGTGGTCCACGATCTGGTGCTCCAGCAGCGGGACCAGGGCGAACGCGGTGTCGGTGGCGGCCACCAGGGCCAGCGCCTGCCGGGCGTTGCGGCCGATCTCGGTGCCCTCGGGCAGCTCGTCCAGCGCGGCCGCCACGCACGCGTCCGCGCCCGCGCCGGACAGCGCCGTGGCCAGCGCCGCCGCCATCGCCCGCGCGCCGCGCACCCCGTCGCCGTCCTGGGTGTAGCGGGCGTCGAACTCCGCCAGGTCGGCGGCGCCCGCCGGGTCGCCGGGGTGGGCCACCGCCAGCACGCAGGCGCGCACGCAGGCCGCGTCGTCGAAGTAGTGCGGGTTGTCGTGACCGGTGGCGGGCGGGCGCAGCCCGGCGGCCAGGTTGCCGAGCCCGGCACGCACCGAGATGCGGGCACGCAGGGGGAGTACTGCCGACTCGATCTCGGGCGCGCGTTCGGCGGCCGCCGCCACCTCGGAGGCCACGGCGGTCCAGGTCAGGTCGATGGCGGCGCGTATCCGGCGGTCCCGGCTCAGGTCACCGAGCACGTCGTCCCCGGCCCGCAGGACGGCCTCCGCCGCGAAGGCCGCCCACTCGGCGTCGTCGGAGGGGCCGAGGCGCAGCGGCTCCGGGGGCTGGTTCAGCGCGATGGGCACCGGCAGCGTGGTGGTG
The DNA here is from genome assembly GCF_053596035.1 of Streptomyces sp. NPDC001781. Lineage (NCBI taxonomy): Bacteria > Bacillati > Actinomycetota > Actinomycetes > Kitasatosporales > Streptomycetaceae > Streptomyces > Streptomyces sp. NPDC001781. The sequence goes on from NZ_JBSFFI010000005.1 coordinate 177,776, forward strand.
GCGTTCTGCTCGGCGAAGGTGTCCAGCTCACGGGTCAGCCGCCGCGTCCACTCCGGCATCCGGGCGGCCCGGTGCCGGGCGGCGGGCCACCCGGACGCGTCCCCGGCGGCGAGGCCGAGCAGCAGCCCCTCGATGCGCCGGGTCACGACCGGTCCTCCAGGTTCGCGTTCCGCACCACCGCCGCGCGGGGGAACGGTGCCTCCACGATGCTGCCCACCAGGGTGAGCGGCGGCTCCACCGCCGGCCGCAGACCCTCCGGGAGCAGGTCCGGCAGCACCACCCCCTCGCCCCACTTGCCGCCCTCCTCCGGGGTCAGCAGCTCGGCCACGTCGAGGATGTGGTGGCCCGACATGGCCGGCAGACACCTGCCCCGCGCCGGACCGATGGCGGCGGCCCACACACCGGGAATGGCGGCGACCCCGTTGGTCGCACCTGCCAGGGCGCCGGCGACGGCCGCCGTGGTGTCGGCGTCCCGGCCCATGTTGACGGCCGTCAGCACCGCCTCCCGGAAGTCCCCGTCGGCCGCCGCGTACGCGCCGAAGGCCAGGGCGACCGCCTCGGGGGCCAGGTCGGTCCAGGGGTAGCCGCCGATCACCACCGCCGTACGGACCGCGCGCTCGCCCCGGTGCGCCACGGCGACGGCCCGGCGCAGCGAGCGGGCGGTCCAGGAGTCGTCCGGTACGACGGCGAGGGCGGCGGCGATCACCACGGCCGGTTCCGCGCCCGCCATCGCGGCGGCCACCCCGGCCGCGACCGCCTGCCCGCCGTAGATGCCCTCGCCCTCGTGGCTGATCGAGCCGTCGATCGCCACCAGCCGGGCCGCCTCCGAGGGCCGCCCCGCCGCGAACACCCCGAACGGCGCCGCCCGCATCGCCAGCCCGTCGCTCCAGGCGTGCCGGTGCTGGGCCGAGATGGGCGCCGCCAGCCCCCGGCGCAGGTTCTCCAGCGTGCCCCGCTCGCTGAACCCCGCACCCCGGAAGGGGCCCTCGGCCCGGTCGGCGATCCACTGGTGCCAGGCGGCCTCGACATGGGCCGGGGTGAGCGCGGAGCCGTGCCGGGCGAGCAGCAGGCCGGAGAAGATCGCGTACTCGGTGTCGTCGGTGCCGGACGGCCGGTCGGTGACGTACCCGGTGATGCGGCCCCAGCGGGCGCGGATCTCGGAGGGCTTCAGGTTCTCGGCGGGAGCCCCCAGCGCGTCGCCCACGGCCAGGCCGAGCAGCGCGCCGCGCGCCCGCTCGCGGAGTTCGGATCCGGCGGGGGCGGGCAGTGGGGAAGCGGGTGCGTTCGATGCCATGGGCGGGACCCTCCTTCGCCAGGACCGCGTGGACCGCGTGGCCCTTTGCGGATGTGTCCCACCCGAGGGGCGGTGCCCTAGCCTCCGGGCCGCCGCCATCACCCTCTCGGTACCGGGAAATCCCCGCTCCGGGTGCCTGAGCTGGAAGGACGCCGGAGGTTAGCGCAGCCTGGCCTTGCTGGCGGCGGACCGGAAATCCCCGTAGGTTGGAGGACGTTCAAATACTAGAACCAGTCCAAAGTTAGCTTTGGCTCAGCTTACCGGGGGTCCTCATGGCCGTCATCGAGACCGGGGCCGCGCTGCACGAGGCGCACCGCGACAACCACACGCACCGCGACGTCAACGGCGGCTGGCTGCGTCCCGCCGTGTTCGGCGCGATGGACGGCCTGGTCTCCAACCTGGCCCTGATGACCGGTGTCGCGGGCGGCTCGGTGGGCCACCAGACGATCGTGATCACCGGCCTCGCCGGGCTCGCGGCCGGGGCCTTCTCGATGGCGGCCGGCGAGTACACCTCCGTCGCCTCGCAGGCCGAGCTCGTCCAGGCCGAGCTGGACGTCGAGCGCCGTGAGCTGCGCAGGCACCCGCAGGCCGAGCAGGACGAGCTGGCCGCGCTGTACGCCTCCCGCGGGGTGGAGCCCGACCTCGCCCGCGAGGTGGCCCGGCAGCTCTCCGAGGACCCCGAGCAGGCGCTGGAGATACACGCCCGCGAGGAGCTGGGTGTCGACCCCGACGACCTGCCCTCCCCGCTGACCGCCGCGGTCTCCTCCTTCGGTTCCTTCGCGCTGGGCGCCCTGCTGCCCGTCCTGCCCTACCTGCTGGGCGCCACCGCGCTGTGGCCCGCCGTACTGCTGGCGCTCGCCGGACTCTTCGGCTGCGGCGCGGTGGTGGCCCGCGTGACCGCCCGCAGCTGGTGGTTCAGCGGCCTGCGCCAGCTCGCGCTCGGCGGCGCGGCTGCCGGGGTCACCTTCGCCCTGGGCAGCCTCTTCGGGACCGCTGTGAGCTGAGAGACCCTGGACATATGCCGGGGCCCGCATAAATAATTGTTACTCGCGGGTTTCGCGCGCTCGGCCGTCGGGCATGAGCCGTAAGCACTGCGGGCAACGGCGCCCGCGGTGCACTCGCGGAACGGGCGACGACGCCTCTTCCGCCCCCCCGGGCCCGACCGGTCACCACCCGTGTGGCCCAGACGCAGGACCCCGCTCGAAACAGCAGTGAATCCCCCGCTTTCCCGCCGCCCCGAGCGGCGCCCGCCGTACCCCACGGCACCCCGCCGCGCCTCCTGTGGCGTCCGCATGGTGGAACGGAGTATCCCGTTCCCGACAGGCGTTCCATCATGTAACCTGCACGAAATTTTGCACCAGCAGAGGGCCAACGTCGTCCCTCGGCACCTGCCACACGCCACTGACGACGACGGGAGAGCCGATGCGTACGACGCGCCAGCCGTCCCCGCATTCCGTGACCGACCGCGCCTGGTCCTTCATGGATGCCCGCCCTGCCGCGCAGGGCATGTACGACCCCCGCGACGAGCACGACGCCTGCGGCGTCGGCTTCGTGGCCACGCTCACCGGTGAGGCGAGCCACGCTCTGGTCGAGCAGGCGCTGACCGTCCTGCGCAATCTCGAACACCGCGGCGCGACCGGCTCCGAGCCCGACTCCGGTGACGGCGCCGGCATCCTCTCCCAGGTGCCCGACGCGTTCTTCCGCGAGGTGGCCGGACTCGACCTGCCTGCCGCCGGCTTCTACGCCGTGGGCACCGCCTTCCTGCCCGAGGACGACACCGACGGATTCGTCTCACGGATCGAGACGATCGCCTCCGAGGAGGGCCTCACCGTCCTCGGCTGGCGCGAGGTCCCGGTCGCCCCCGAACTGCTCGGCGCGACCGCCCGCTCGACGATGCCCGCCTTCCGTCAGCTCTTCGTCGCCGACGGCGTCAGCGAGGGCATCGCGCTGGACCGCAAGGCGTTCGTCGTGCGCAAGCGCGCCGAGCGGGAGGCCGGGGTCTACTTCCCCTCCCTGTCCGCCCGGACGATCGTCTACAAGGGCATGCTGACCACCGGCCAGCTCGAACCCTTCTTCCCGGACCTGTCCGACCGCCGGTTCGCCTCCGCGATCGCGCTGGTGCACTCCCGCTTCTCCACGAACACCTTCCCGTCGTGGCCGCTGGCTCACCCGTACCGCTTCGTCGCCCACAACGGCGAGATCAACACCGTCAAGGGCAACCGCAACTGGATGCGCGCCCGCGAGTCCCAGCTCGCCTCGGACCTGTTCGGCACCGAGGACAACCTCGCGCGCACCTTCCCGGTCTGTACGCCGGACGCCTCCGACTCGGCGTCCTTCGACGAAGTGCTGGAACTGCTCCACCTCGGCGGGCGCTCGCTGCCCCACGCGGTGCTGATGATGATCCCGGAGGCGTGGGAGAACCACGCCACCATGAACGTGAAGGACGCCGACCGCCGGGCCTTCTACCAGTTCCACTCCACGATGATGGAGCCCTGGGACGGCCCCGCCTGCGTCACCTTCACCGACGGCACCCAGGTCGGCGCCGTGCTCGACCGCAACGGCCTGCGCCCCGGCCGCTACTGGGTCACCGACGACGGCCTGGTCGTCCTCGGCTCCGAGGTCGGCGTCCTCGACATCGACCCCGCCAAGGTCGTCCGCAAGGGCCGCCTGCAGCCCGGCCGCATGTTCCTCGTGGACACCGCCGAGCGCCGCATCATCGAGGACGACGAGATCAAGGCGTCCCTCGCCACCGAGCACCCCTACGCCGAGTGGCTCGAGGCCGGCGAGATCGAGCTGGGCGACCTGCCCGAGCGCGAGCACATCGTGCACACCCACGCCTCCGTCACCCGCCGCCAGCAGACCTTCGGCTACACCGAGGAGGAGCTGCGCGTCATCCTCGCCCCGATGGCCAAGTCCGGCGCCGAACCCATCGGCTCCATGGGCACCGACAGCCCCATCGCGGCCCTCTCCGAGCGCCCCCGGCTGCTGTTCGACTACTTCACCCAGCTCTTCGCCCAGGTCACCAACCCGCCGCTGGACGCCATCCGCGAGGAACTCGTCACCTCCCTGCGCTCCTCGCTGGGCCCCCAGGGCAACCTGCTCGACCCCGGCGCGGCCTCCTGCCGTTCCGTCGTGCTGCCCTTCCCGGTGATCGACAACGACGAGCTGGCCAAGCTCATCCACATCAACGCCGACGGCGACATGCCCGGCTTCAAGGCCGCCACCCTCTCCGGCCTGTACCGGGTCTCCGGCGGCGGCGACTCGCTCGCCGCGCGCATCGACGAGATCTGCGCCGAGGCGGACGCCGCCATCGACAACGGCGCCCGGCTGATCGTGCTCTCCGACCGGCACTCCGACGCCGAGCACGCCCCGATCCCGTCGCTGCTGCTCACCGCGGCCGTCCACCACCACCTCATCCGCACCAAGGAGCGCACCCACGTCGGCCTGCTGGTCGAGGCCGGTGACGTGCGCGAGGTGCACCACATCGCCCTGCTGATCGGCTACGGCGCCGCCGCGGTCAACCCGTACCTGGCGATGGAGTCCGTCGAGGACCTGGTCCGCGCGGGCACCTTCCTGCCCGGCATGGAGCCCGAACAGGCCATCCGCAACCTCATCCACGCCCTCGGCAAGGGCGTGCTGAAGGTGATGTCCAAGATGGGCATCTCCACCGTCGCCTCCTACCGGGGCGCGCAGGTCTTCGAGGCCGTCGGCCTGGACGACGCCTTCGTGGCCAGGTACTTCGACGGCACCACCACGAAGATCGGCGGCGTCGGCATCGACGTCATCGCCCAGGAGGTCGCCGCCCGCCACGCCAAGGCCTACCCGGCCAGCGGAATCGCGCCCGCGCACCGCACGCTCGACATCGGCGGCGAGTACCAGTGGCGCCGCGAGGGCGAGCCGCACCTGTTCGACCCGGAGACGGTCTTCCGCCTCCAGCACTCCACCCGCTCCGGCCGCTTCGACATCTTCAAGCAGTACACCGACCGGGTGAACGAGCAGTCCGAGCGCCTGATGACGCTGCGCGGCCTGTTCGGCTTCGACTCCGGGCGCGCCCCCGTCCCGGTGGACGAGGTCGAGCCGGTCTCGGAGATCGTCAAGCGCTTCTCCACCGGCGCCATGTCGTACGGCTCCATCTCCCAGGAGGCGCACGAGACGCTCGCCATCGCCATGAACCAGCTCGGCGGCAAGTCCAACACCGGTGAGGGCGGCGAGGACCCGGAGCGGCTGTACGACCCGGCCCGGCGCAGCGCCATCAAGCAGGTCGCCTCCGGCCGCTTCGGCGTCACCTCCGAGTACCTGGTCAACGCCGACGACATCCAGATCAAGATGGCCCAGGGCGCCAAGCCCGGCGAGGGCGGCCAGCTCCCCGGCCACAAGGTGTACCCGTGGGTGGCCAGGACCCGGCACTCCACGCCCGGCGTCGGCCTGATCTCGCCCCCGCCGCACCACGACATCTACTCCATCGAGGACCTCGCCCAGCTCATCCACGACCTGAAGAACGCCAACCCCTCGGCCCGCATCCACGTGAAGCTGGTCTCCGAGGTCGGCGTCGGCACGGTCGCGGCCGGCGTGTCCAAGGCGCACGCCGACGTGGTGCTGGTCTCCGGCCACGACGGCGGCACCGGCGCCTCCCCGCTCACCTCGCTCAAGCACGCGGGCGGCCCCTGGGAGCTGGGCCTCGCCGAGACCCAGCAGACCCTGCTGCTCAACGGGCTCCGGGACCGGATCGTTGTCCAGACCGACGGCCAGCTCAAGACCGGCCGGGACGTGGTCATCGCCGCGCTCCTCGGCGCCGAGGAGTTCGGTTTCGCCACCGCGCCCCTGGTGGTCTCCGGCTGCGTGATGATGCGCGTCTGCCACCTGGACACCTGCCCGGTCGGCATCGCCACCCAGAACCCGGTGCTGCGCGAGCGCTTCGAGGGCAAGGCCGAGTACATCGTCAACTTCTTCCGGTTCATCGCCGAAGAGGTCCGCGAACTCCTCGCCGAGCTGGGCTTCCGCTCCATCGAGGAGGCCGTCGGCCACGCCGAGGTGCTCGACGTGGAGCGCGCGGTCGGCCACTGGAAGGCCCAGGGCCTGGACCTGGAGCCGCTGTTCCACGTGCCCGAGCTGGCCGAGGGCGCGGTCCGCCACCAGGTCGTGCCGCAGGACCACGGGCTGGAGAAGGCGCTCGACAACGAGCTGATCCGGCTCGCCTCCGACGCGCTGGCCGCCACCGACGCCACCGAGGCGCACCCGGTGCGCGCCCAGGTCGCCATCCGCAACATCAACCGCACGGTCGGCACCATGCTCGGCCACGAGGTGACGCGGAAGTTCGGCGGCGCGGGCCTGCCCGACGACACCATCGACATCACCTTCACCGGCTCGGCCGGCCAGTCCTTCGGCGCCTTCCTGCCGCGCGGGGTCACGCTCCGCCTGGAGGGCGACGCCAACGACTACGTCGGCAAGGGCCTCTCCGGCGGCCGGATCGTGGTCCGCCCCGACCGGGCGGCCGACCACCTCGCCGAGTACTCCACCATCGCGGGCAACACCATCGGCTACGGCGCCACCGGCGGCGAGCTGTTCCTGCGCGGCCGTACCGGCGAGCGGTTCTGCGTCCGCAACTCCGGGGCCCTGGTGGTCTCCGAGGGCGTCGGCGACCACGGCTGCGAGTACATGACCGGCGGGCACGCGGTCGTCCTCGGCCCGACCGGCCGCAACTTCGCGGCGGGCATGTCCGGCGGCATCGCGTACGTCATCGACCTCGACCCGGACAACGTCAACGCGGGCAACGCGGACGCGGTCGAGCCGCTGGACGACGCCGACCGGACCTGGCTGCACGACGTGGTGCGCCGCCATGCCGAGGAGACCGGGTCCACGGTCGCCGAGAAGCTCCTCGCGGACTGGGACCGGTCCGTGGAGCGCTTCAGCAGGATCATCCCCAGCACGTACAAGGCAGTGCTCGCCGCCAAGGACGCCGCCGAGCGAGCCGGTCTCTCCGAGACCGAGATCACCGAGAAGATGATGGAGGCGGCGACCAATGGCTGATCCCAAGGGCTTTCTCAACCACGGCCGCGAGGTCGCCCGGACCCGCCCCGTCGACGAGCGCGTCAAGGACTGGAACGAGGTCTACGTCCCCGGCGCCCTGCTGCCGATCATCAGCAAGCAGGCCAGCCGGTGCATGGACTGCGGCATCCCGTTCTGCCACAACGGCTGTCCGCTCGGGAACCTGATCCCGGAGTGGAACGACTACGCCTACCGGCAGGACTGGGCGGCCGCCTCCGAGCGGCTGCACGCGACCAACAACTTCCCCGAGTTCACCGGGCGGCTGTGCCCCGCGCCCTGTGAGTCGGCCTGTGTGCTGGGCATCAACCAGCAGCCGGTCACCATCAAGAACGTCGAGGTCTCGATCATCGACCAGGCGTGGGAGACCGGGGACGTGGCCCCGCGCATCCCCGAGCGCCTGTCCGGCAAGACGGTCGCGGTCGTCGGCTCGGGACCGGCCGGGCTCGCCGCCGCCCAGCAGCTCACCCGCGCCGGCCACACGGTCGCGGTGTACGAGCGCGCCGACCGCGTCGGCGGTCTGCTGCGGTACGGCATCCCCGAGTTCAAGATGGAGAAGCGGCACATCAACCGCCGCATCGAGCAGATGCGCGCGGAGGGCACCCGGTTCCGCACCGGCGTGGAGATCGGCCGCGACCTCAAGGCCGGCGACCTGAGGAAGCGGTACGACGCGGTCGTCATCGCCGCCGGTTCCACCACCGCCCGCGATCTCCCCGTCCCCGGACGGGAGCTGAACGGCATCCACCAGGCGATGGAGTACCTGCCGCTGTCCAACAAGGTCCAGGAGGGCGACTTCGTCGCCCCGCCGATCACGGCCGAGGGCAAGCACGTCGTGGTCATCGGCGGCGGCGACACCGGCGCCGACTGCGTGGGCACCGCCCACCGCCAGGGAGCGGCCTCCGTCACCCAGCTGGAGATCATGCCCCGCCCGAACGACGCGCGGCACCCGCTGGACCAGCCCTGGCCGACCTTCCCCATGCTCTACAAGGTCACCAGCGCCCACGAGGAGGGCGGCGAGCGGGTCTACGCCGTCTCCACCACCCACTTCGAGGGCGACGAGGACGGCAACGTCCAGGCGCTGCACCTGGCCGAGGTCGAGTTCGTCGACGGCAGGCCGACCCCGAAGCCGGGCAGCGAACGGAAGATCCCGGCCCAGCTCGTCACGCTGGCCATGGGCTTCACCGGCACCGACCGGGAGAACGGCCTGGTCGACCAGTTCGGCCTGGAGCTGGACGAGCGGGGCAACATCGCCCGCGACGCCGACTTCCAGACCAACGTCCCCGGTGTCTTCGTCGCCGGTGACGCGGGCCGGGGCCAGTCCCTGATCGTGTGGGCCATCGCCGAGGGCCGTTCCGCGGCCCGCGGGGTGGACCGCCACCTCACGGGGGCGAGCGACCTGCCCGCCCCGATCCGCCCCACCGACCGCGCCCTGGCGGTCTGACACCCCACACCCGGTGTGCCGTACAACGGCGTACGGAACATCAGACGGCGCCTGCCCGACAGTCCCCGACCGGACGCCCGGGCAGGCGCCGCCGCCTTCTCAGTGGGTGCCGCCGGTCAGCGTGGCCACCCTCACCGCCGCCAGCCCCAGCAGCAGGACCAGCAGGCCCGCGCAGGCGGCCCACTGGATCAGCGTGAGGCGCTCGCCGCGCGGGGCGCAGGCGAAGGCGAGGGTCACCACGGCGCCCGCGAGCAGGCCGCCCAGGTGGCCCTGCCAGGAGGTCGCGAAGGCCGAGATCACCAGCCAGATCAGCAGGCCCGTCATGTACTGGTTGACCGACCGCATGTCGTAGCCGAGCCGGCGCCCCATCACCCAGTAAGCGGCGCCCAGGCCGAACACCGCGCCGGAGGCGCCCACCGTCGGCACGTCCGGTGCGATCAGCAGGACCAGGACCGAGCCGCCGAGCGCCGAGAGAAGGTACAGCGCGAGGTAGCGGGCCCGGCCGAGCTGGGTCTCCACCACCCGGCCGACGTTCACCAGCGCCACCATGTTCAGCACGATGTGCACGACGCCGATCCCGTCGTCCGGCGGCAGGTGCAGGAACGCGCCGGTCAGCAGCCTCTCCCACTGCCCGCCCGCCACCCCCTCCGGGGTCAGCACCGCGTCGTACGGGTACTGCCACAGGTAGTGGCCGCCGTCCGGGCCCGCCAGCCCCGCGCCCAGCATCCCGAACCGGTCCACGAGCGAGGGCCGGGCCAGCTCCGCGAGGTAGGCGAGCACGTTCAGCGCCACCAGCACCCAGGTGACCAGCGGAAACGTACTGATCCGGCCGCCGAACGCGGTCCGCGCCTGCCGCACCGAGCGCGCGCCCTCCCGCACGCACTCCACGCACTGGTGGCCGACCGACGCCTCGCGCATGCAGTCCGGGCAGATGTAACGGTCGCAGCGGGTGCAGCGGACGTGCGACTCCACCCTGGGATGGCGGAAGCACGTGGTAACAGCGGACTCGGCGGTCACGGCCGGCTCCTCGGAGGAAAGGGGTGTCGAAGGTGGGCCGGTGGGGACGGCGGCGAACAAAATATCGGATCGTCGAAGGATCACCGCACCGGCGGCTGTGATCAACCGATTTCCCGACGCCGCGTCACCGCCCGGCCCGCTCCGCACTCGTGCGGATGAACCCACCGGCGAGGGACGTTCCGCGGGCCGCGCAGGCGTGCTGATGATGGCCCGGAGCGCCGCGCCAACCGCAGCCCCCCAGCCCGCGTTTGACGGGCTGATGCGCCGTGCGCGGTCCGGAAGGAGCCGGCCTTGGCCGAGCAGATCGAGCAGGCGGAGCGCGGCGTCGGGGAGTTCACCCTCAGCGGCCCGCTGACCAGCGCATCCCCGGCCCGGCACACCGCCCCCGAGCCCGACGAGAAGTGGACACTCCGGGGCGGTCACGCCCACGTCCACTACGGCGAGCGCAACCAGGGCATCGTCCGCCCGGTGGTCATGGCCGACGGCTTCGACCTCGGCAGGAGCGACCTCGCCCGGTTCCACGCGGGCCTCGACGGCGACTTCCCCCTCCTGACCGAACTGCGCCGCCGTGGCCGCGACGTCATCCTGGTCGGCTTCGACGAGCGCAGCGCCTCGGTCCTGGACAACGCCCGGACCGTGACCGAGGCCGTGATGCGGACCCTCGCCGAACAGCTCGGAGACGCCCGCCTCACCGTGGGCGGCTTCAGCACGGGCGGCCTGGTCAGCCGCTACGCGCTCGCCCGGATGGAGCACGAGCGCGTGGACCACCGGACCGGCGTGTACTTCTCCTGGGACACCCCGCACCGCGGCGCGTACATCCCCATCGGCCTCCAGGCGTTCGCGCACTTCATCCCGGTGCCCAACGACTTCGCCCGGCAGGTGAACAGCCCGGCCGCCCGCCAGATGCTCTGGCGGCACTACGACGCGATGACCGGCCAGAACGGCATCGCCCCCGAGCGCCGCGAGCTCCTCCGGCGCCTGGACGACGTCGGCGGCTGGCCGCGCGTCCCGCGCGTCCTCGCCCTCGCCAACGGCCGCGGCGACGGCACCGGCACCGCCGTCCCGCCCGGCGAGGCGGTGCTGAAGTCGGAGCGCGTCTACCCGGGCACCGTCTTCTACGCCCAGGCGCAGGGCCGCGAGGTCACCGTGGCCGAGCTGAAGCGCCGCTTCCCCGCGTCCGAGAAGACGATCACCGTTGGCGACCTCCCCGAGACGGACGGTGCTCCCGGCGGCACCCTGCGCTCCTACGGCATCCTCGCCGACGCCCTGAGGCAGGCCGGCGCCCAGGTCGATCTGCGGCACGAGGAGATCTGCTTCGTACCCACGGTCAGCGCGGCCGCCCTGCGCGACCTGGACCAGCACAAGGACCTCTACGCGAACCTGGAGGACCTCGCCCCGGACGAGAGCGAGGCCGACGACTTCGTCTGGTCCTCCACCACGACCCCGCACACGGCGGTCACCGAGGAACTCGGCACCTGGCTGCTGGACCGCCTCCCCGACTGAACCCGACCCGGCACGGCTCGGGGAGACACCCCCTAGGTGTCGCAGTCCAGCACCGTCCGGCACAGCCCGCAGCGGGCCCTGACCCGGCCCCTCACCGGCACCCGGATGCGCTGGTGGCACACCGGGCACGGGAAGGAGACCTTCAGCCCCGCCCCGTCCGGGGCGAACTCGTAGAGGGCGCCCGGACGGGGCCGGCCGGTGCCGTGCCGGGCGGTGTCACGCCGGTCGTGGGCGTAGCGCCGCCGCGCCGCCCAGCCCGCCCCGGCGAGCGGCGCCCGCCGCTCGTCCGCCCGTGCCCGGTCCCGGCCCGCGACGTACGCCGTGTACGCCTGCGGGCTGGTGAACCACACCGCCGGGTCCTCCCCGAACACCGCCGCCCGCTTCGCCAGGACGTAGCCGAACTCCTCCGGGGTGAGATAGCCGAGCTTCTGCGACGCCTCGCCGTGCTCGCGGTAGGCGTCCAGCAGCAGCCAGCCCGCGCCGAGATACGCGGTCGCCGTGTCGGTGAGGATCTCGTTCTCCGCGGTCGACGGGAACGCCAGGTCCAGCCGGTGCAGATACACATGGGCCACCTCATGGGCGAGGGCCGCGCCGATGTCCCGCCGGTGGGTACGGAAACGGTCGTTCAGCTCCACGAAGTACTCCGGGCCCGCCGCCAGTTCCACGTCGGCGGCGTGCCTCATCTCCCGGAAGCAGACGACCAGCCGCGCGTCCGGCAGCCGGAAGTGCCGCACCAGCTCCCGCGCCACCCGCTGCGCGCCCAGATGCAGGTCGTCCTCGTCCCCGAAGGCCACGTCGGCCGGGGCCACGCTCGCCGCGAAGGTCCGCAGGCCGTCCTCCGACAGCCGCCGGTACAGCGCCGTGACCGCCGACCGCACCGTCTCCAGATGCGGGAAGCCGTGCTCCACCGGTCCGCCTGCCGCCACGCCCGCACCCCCGAAGGTCGCCCGGAACACCCCTCCCACTGTAGAACCGCCCACCGCACGCCGCCCGCGCCCCTGAAGGCCCTGCCGTCCGGCGCCGGCCCCCGGGGCGGACGACGGGAGTGCGGCGAGGGCCTAGGGTTGACGCCCATGACCATCAGCAACACCGGCACCGGTGACGTCGACCCCGAGGCCCGCGAGGAACTGGAGCGGCTGCGGGCCAGCATCGACAACATCGACGCGGCCGTCGTCCACATGCTGGCCGAACGCTTCAAGGCCACCCAGCAGGTCGGCCGTCTCAAGGCCCGCCACCACCTGCCGCCCGCCGACCCCGGCCGTGAGGCCCGCCAGATCGAGCGGCTGCGCAGCCTCGCCGAGGACGCCCGCCTCGACCCCGCCTTCGCCGAGAAGTTCCTGAACTTCATCGTCGCCGAGGTGATCCGGCACCACGAGCGCATCGCCGAGGACTCCGCCCACACCCGCCCCTGACCCGCGCACGCCCGGCGCGGGACCGGACATAAGCCGCCTACCGAACCGCCCCTGTCCGCCGCCGGGGGCGATCGGGCAGCATGGCCCCCATGTCCGTACTGACGCGCGACGAAGCGCAAGCCCGAGCAGAGTTCCTCGACGTCCACCGCTACACCGTCGATCTCGACCTCACCACCGGTGACGAGACCTTCGGCTCCCGCACCGCGGTCCGGTTCACCGCGCGCGCGGACGGGGACACCTTCGTCGAGCTGAAGCCCGCCGAGCTGCGCGCCGTCACCCTCGACGGACAGCCCCTGCAGAGCGCCACCCTCGACGGCAACCGGCTGCCGCTGAAGAACCTCACCGCGGGCGAGCACGAACTCACCGTCGACGCGGTCATGCGCTACTCCCGCACCGGCGAGGGCATGCACCGCTTCACCGACCCCACCGACGGCGAGACGTACGTCTACACCCAGCTCTTCCTCGACGACGTCCAGCGCGTCTTCGCCGCCTTCGACCAGCCCGACCTCAAGTCCGTCTTCGACGTGACCGTCACCGCCCCCGAGGGCTGGCAGGTGCTCGCCAACGGCATCACCGAGCATCTCGGCGAGGGCCGCTGGCGCGCCGCCACCACTCCGCTGATCTCCACCTACCTCGTCGCCGTCGCCGCCGGCCCCTGGCACTCCGTACGCACCGAGCACCGCGGCCTGCCCTTCGGCATCCACTGCCGCCGCTCGCTCGCCCCTTACCTCGACGCCGACGCCGACGAGATCCTGGACATCACCCGCGCCCTCTACGACCGCTACCACGAGAAGTTCGAGGAGCCCTACCCGTTCGACTCCTACGACCAGGCGTTCGTCCCCGAGTTCAACGCCGGCGCCATGGAGAACCCCGGCCTCGTCACCTTCCGCGACGACTTCGTCTTCCGCTCCGCCGTCACCGACACCGAGCGGCAGACCCGCGCCATGGTCGTCGCACACGAGATGGCCCACATGTGGTTCGGCGACCTCGTCACCCTCAAGTGGTGGGACGACATCTGGCTGAACGAGTCCTTCGCCGAGTACATGGGCTACCAGACCACCCTGGAGGCCACCCGCTTCACCCAGTCCTGGGTCGAGTTCGGCGTCACCCGCAAGTCCTGGGGCTACGACGCCGACCAGCGCCCCTCCACCCACCCCGTCGCCCCCGAGTCCGTCGACGACACCGCCGCCGCGCTGCTCAACTTCGACGGCATCTCCTACGCCAAGGGCGCCTCCGCCCTGCGCCAGCTCGTCGCCTGGCTCGGCGAGAAGGACTTCCTGGCCGGCATCAACGTCCACTTCGCACGGCACCGGTTCGGCAACGCCACCCTCGCCGACTTCATCGACTCCCTCGCCTCCGCCACCGAACGCGACGTACCCGCCTGGGCCGACGCCTGGCTGCGCACCACCGGCGTCGACAAACTCACCCCCCGCCCCAGCACCGCGGACGGCGTGTGCACCCTGGCCGTCGAGCACGACGGCAGCCGTCCGCACCGCGTCACCGCCGGCCTCTACGACCACGACCTCACCGAGGAGCGCCGCCTCGTCCTGCGCGAGCGCGTCGACCTGGACATACCCCAGACGGCGCCCCAGCCGCTCGGCAAGCGGCCCGCGCTGCTCCTCCTCAACGACGGCGACCTCACCTACGCCAAGATCCGCTTCGACCCCGAGTCCTTCCAGACCCTGCGCACCAGCCTCTCCGGCCTGCCCGACCCGCTCACCCGCGCCGTCGTCTGGAACGCCCTGCGCGACGCGGTGCGCGACGGCGAACTCCCGCCCACCGCCTACCTGGAGACCGCCCGCGCCCACCTGCCGCTGGAGACCGACCTCGCCCTCGTCGAGGGCGTCCTGGCCTTCGCCGGAACCCACGTCGCCGACCGCTACCTCACCCCCGAGGAGCGGCCCGCTGCCCTCGCCACCCTCCGCTCCCTCTGCCGCGACCTGCTGCGCCGCACCGAGGACGGTGACAACCCCGGCCTGCGCCTGGTCGCCGTAAGGCACTTCATCGACGTCGCCGCCCAGCCCGACACCGTCGCCGCCTGGCTCGCCGACGGCACCGTGCCCGGCGGGCCCGAACTCGACCCCGAGCTTCGCTGGCGCATCCTGGGCCGGCTCGCCGTGCTCGGCGCCACCGACGAGGCCGCCATCGCCGCCGAACTGGAGCGCGACCCCTCCGCCAACGGGAAGGAAGGCGCCGCCCGCTGCCGCGCCGCGCTGCCCGACGCGGAGGCCAAGCGGCGGGCCTGGGAGGCCATGTTCGCCACCGACGACCTCTCCAACTACCTCTTCAAGGCCACCGCCCAGGGCTTCTGGCAGCCCGAACAGGCCGACCTCGTCGGTGAGTACCTACCCCGCTACTACGACGAGGCGGTCGCGGTGTCCGCCCGGCGCGGGCCCGCCATCGCCGCCGCCGCCGGTGCCTGGGCCTTCCCGCACCACGCCGTCGACGCCCGGAACCTGGAGCTGGGGCGGGCGTGCCTGCGCGACGCCGACCCCGTGCCCGCGCTGCGCCGCCGGCTCACCGACGAACTCGACGACCTGGAAAGGGCGTTGCGGGTGCGCGGGGAGTAACCCCCGAGCGCCGGGCCGCGTGGCTCAGGACCCCCTCAGCCACTCCGCCCGGCGCAGCGCGCCCCTCGGCCCCCGAAGGGTGAAGCCGAGCCCCTCCAGGAACCGCTCACCCGCCTTCCACCCGGCCGGCACCGTCGCCGTGACCCGCCACGCGCCCCGCTCCAGCAGCGTCCTGGCCACCGCCCGGCCCAGACCCCGGCCCCGCGCCCACGGAGCCAGCAGGAACAGGCCCACCGCCACCGCGCCCGCCTCCGGCCAGTCCCGCACCGCGTCCACCAGGCCCGCGACCTCGCCGTCGCGCTCCACCAGGAGCAGCACCTTGTCGCCGGGGTCCGCGCCCTCGGGCAGCGCGTAGTACAGGCTCTGCACATCGCCCGGCGCCGACGGCAGCCCCGTCGCAGCCGTGAACCAGTCCTCGCACTCCTCGAACAGCCGCAGCAGCGCCGCCTCGTCGGCCGGGCCCGGCTCGCGCAGCAGCACCCGCTCACCGGGAAGCTCCACCATCCACGTACCGCTCATCCCGGCGACGGTAGTGCCGCCCGGACGCAGCTCCAACGCGTTCTCCCCGTACGGCAGTACCCATTTCCCGCTCCCGCTCGTTGTGCAGCGCGGACACCCGGCTCCCGAACCTCAGCGCCGGCGCGTGTCCCCGCCCCGCAGGAGAGCCCATGAGCACCCCGCCCCTCGCCTCAGGACCCCACGGCCCGGACGCCCTGCGCCCGCTCCTGGACACCGTCCTCGGCGCCCTCACCACCGGTGCGGCCGCCCGCGGCGGCCCCCTGCCCGCAGGCGGGCCCGACGCCGTCGCCGCCCGCGTCGGCGACGCCCTCGGCGACGTACTCCCCGAACACGGCGACCCCGACGCCCTGCGCGCCCTCACCCACGCCCTCGCCGCGGGCGCCGCCGACCCCGCCGACCCGCTCTGCGCCGCCCACCTGCACTGCCCGCCGCTCGCCGTCGCCACCGCCGCCGACCTTGCCGTCAGCGCGCTCAACCCCTCCCTGGACTCCTGGGACCAGGCGCCCGCCGCCTCCGCCCTCGAAGCCCGCGTCACCCGCGCCCTCGCCGCCCGCCTCGGCCTCGCCGACGCCGTCGTCACCACCGGCGGCACCGAGGCCAACCAGCTCGCCCTGCTGCTCGCCCGCGAGGCCCACGGCGCCCACATCCGGCTGGTCTGCTCCGCCACCGCCCACCACTCCCTGCCCCGCGCCGCCTGGCTGCTCGGCCTGCCCGACCCCGTCGTCCTCCCCGCGCCGGGCGGCACACTGGACCCCGCCACGCTGGACGCCGCCCTCACCGAGCTGACCGGTCCCCTCCTCGTCGCCGCCACCGCCGGCACCACCGACGCCGGGCTCATCGACCCGCTCCCCGAGATCGCCGCCCGCTGCGCCGCCCACCGCGTCCGGCTGCACGTCGACGCGGCCTACGGCGGCTGCCTCGCCCTCAGCGACCGCCACCGCGCCCTGCTCACCGGGCTCGACGCCGCCGACACCGTCGCCCTGGACCTGCACAAACTCGGCTGGCAGCCCGTCGCCACCGGATTCCTCGCCGTCGCCGACCCCACCGCGCTCGACGCCCTCCACCAACACGCCGGCTACCTCAACGCGGGCGACGACACCGAGGCCGGCCTCCCCGACCTCCTCGGCCGCTCCACCCGCACCACCCGCCGCCCCGACGTCCTCAAAGCCGCGGTCACCCTGCGCACCCTCGGCCGCACCGGCCTCGCCGACCTCATCGACCGGGTCCTCACCCTCGCCCGGGACCTCGCCGACCGCGTCGAGGCACACCCCGGCCTCGAACTGTACGACCGCCCCACCCTCGCCACCGTGCTGTTCCGGCCCGCCCACGCCGACGACGCCGCCGTCGCCGCCGTCCGCCGCACCCTGCTGCACGAGGGCCGCGCCGTCCTCGGCCGGGCCCACGCCGACGGCCGCCTCTGGCTCAAAGCCACCCTCCTCAACCCCCACACCGGGCCCGACGACCTGGCCCACCTGCTGAAACTCGCCGAAGGACACACCCCCGCATGAGCCACCCGCCCCACCGCCCACACCAGGAGCCCGAGTCCCCCCGCGACCTCGTCGGCATCGGCATCGGCCCCTGCAACCTCTCCCTGGCCGCCCTCGCCGCGCCCCTCGCCGAACTCGACGCCGTCTTCTACGAACAGCGCCCCGGCTTCGACTGGCACCCCGGCCTCCTCATCGACGGCGCCACCCTCCAAGTCCCCTTCCTCGCCGACCTGGTGACCCTCGCCGACCCCACCAGCCCGTGGAGCTTCCTCAACTGGCTGCGCACCCGCGACCGGCTCTTCCCCTTCTACTTCGCCGAGCACTTCCACATCCAGCGCACCGAGTACGACGCCTACTGCCGCTGGGTCGCCGGACAGCTCCCCGGACTCCGCTTCCGCCACCAGGCCGACGCCGTCCGCTGGAACCCCGGACGCGACGTGTTCGAGGTCGACTTCACCCGCCTCGACGCCGACGGCCACGCCGAGGCCCTCGGCCGCACCCGCACCCGCAACATCGTCGTCGGCATCGGCAGCGCCCCCCACGTCCCCGAACCGCTGCGCCCCCTGGCCGCCGCCCCCGGCGTCCCCGTCCTGCACGCCGCCGACTACCTCGCCCACCGCGAGGCGCTGCTCGCCGCCGGACACGTCACCGTCGTCGGCTCCGGCCAGTCCGGCGCCGAGGTCTTCCTCGACCTGCTCCGCCACCGCCCCGCCGGCCGCGAACACCTGCACTGGATCGGCCGCACCGCCGCCTTCGCGCCCATGGAGTACTCCAAGCTCGGCCTGGAACACTTCACCCCCGACCACACCCGCTACTTCCACGCCCTCACCGAGCCCGTCCGCGACCGGCTCGTCGCCGCGCAGTGGCAGCTCCACAAGGGCGTCGACGCCGGCACCCTCGCCGCCATCCACGACGAGCTGTACCGGCACACCCTCGACGGCGGCTGGCCCGACGCCGTCCTCACCCCCGGCGTCCAGGTCCGCACCGCGGGACGCCTCGGCACCGGACAGATCGAACTCCACCTGGAACACCTCGACCAGGGCAGCCGCACCCGCCTCGCCACCGACGCCGTCGTCCTCGCCACCGGCTACCGCACGCGATCCCTCGACGGCCTCCTCGCCGGACTCGACCCCCACCTGCGCCGCGACAACGCCGGACGCCCCCTCGTCGACGACGAGTTCCGGCTCGTCCTCGACCCCGCCGTCAGCGGCCGCGTCCACGTCCAGAACGCCGAACTGCACACCCACGGCGTCGGCGCCCCCGACCTGGGACTCGCCGCCTGGCGCAGTGCCACCATCCTCAACTCCCTGACCGGCAAGGAGCAGTACCCGCTCCCCGCCCGCACCGCCTTCACCACCTTCGGCCTGCACCCGCAACGCCGAAGCCCCGGCGACGGCGCGACCGGAGCGGCCCGCACCGTCACCGGGGCCTCACCCGGACCGGCGTACTAGAACACCGGCGTGCCGTTCCGCGTCAGCTTCCAGTCCACCGACGCGAAGTCCTTCGGGTCCAGCACACCCTTCGCGGTCACCCACTCCGCGATCCGGGTCCGGATCTCCGTCGACTCCGACCACAGCTCCTTCGCCGACGCGACGTACGGGAACGCGCCGCCGCCGTTGGCCCGGTAGTTGTTCACCGCGAGCACGAACTGGGCCGCGTCGTCCAGCGGAGCCCCGCCGAAGGTGAGGTTCCTGATCCGCGACCCCGCGGGCTGCGCGATGTCGATGTCGTACGACAGCCCCGACACGTAGTCGTAGTTGTAGTCCGGGCGGTCCGCCGCGTTCGTCAGCTTGTCCACGTCCACCGGCGCGCCCGGCGCCGTCTGCACGTAGTACTGCGCCGAGAACTCCAGGTACGCCCGCATCTGGGCGCCCGTCATCAGCTTCGCCACCAGCGTGTTGTCGTACACGTACAGACCCGACAGGTCCCGGATGGTCACGTCGCCCGCCGGGATCTCGCTCGTCCGGGAGAACGGCGACGCCTGCGCCAGCACCGGCAGCGAGGCGTACTCCGTGCCCGCCAGCGCGGCCTTGACCACGTCCTCCTGCACCTTGGTGATCAGGTCGATGATCGGGGCGTCCTTGTACCGCGCCTCCACCGTGGTCAGCGTCTCGGTCGCCCGGCCCACCACCTGGTTGACGTACGCCACCACCTTCGCGTGCTCCTTGGAGAGCAGCTTGGTGATCTTCGGGTCGTCGGCCACGGTCCGGGAGTCCCTGAGGGACGCCTTCACCGACTCCACCTGCCAGCGGCCCCGCGTGAACACCAGCTCGAAGTCGAACAGGGTCAGCCGCTCCGCGAAGCACAGCGGCTCCGACAGCACGACCGTCTTCCCCGACTTCTCGTTGACGACCCGCAGCTCCGGGATCTCCAGGTGCGCGTGCCCGACCAGGATCGCGTCGATCCCCGGCACCTGCCGCGCCACGTTCGCCGCCGCGTTCTCCACGTACGGCACCTGGTCACCGTAGGACGACGTGCCCGAGGTGCCCGAGTGCGCCGAGACCACCACGATGTCCGCGCCCATCGACCTCAGCCTCGGCACCCACTTCGCGGCCTGCTCCTCCAGACCCTCGAAGGCCAGCTTGCCCTGCACGTACGCCTTGTCCCAGATGGCGATGCCGGGGTTGGTCAGACCCAGCACCGCGACCTTCACCGGCGGCGCGCCCGGCACGTGGAAACGCTTCATGTAGTACGGCGCGAACGCCGGCTTCAGCGTCTTCGCGTCCACCGCGTTCGCGCCCAGCAGCGGGAAGTCGAGCTGGTGCTCGAAGCGGCGCAGCGTCTCGATGCCGTAGTTGAACTCGTGGTTGCCCAGCGCCGCCGCGTCGTACCCGATCGCGTTCATCGCCTTCGCCATCGGATGCACCGGTCCGCCCTCGGCGGTGATCGGGTCCACCTTGGCGTAGTAGTACGTCAGCGGGGTGCCCTGGATGGTGTCGCCCGCGTCCAGCAGCAGGGTGTTGCGGCGGCCCTTCTCCGCGCGGACCTGGTCGACCAGCGTCGAGACCCGGGCCAGGCCCAGGGCGTTGCCCGCCGCGTCCTTGTAGTCCGCGTTCTTGAAGTAGTCCCAGTTGAAGACGTGGCCGTGCAGGTCGGTGGTGCCCATCACGGTCAGCGCGTACCGCTTCTCGTGGTGGCCGCGACGCACCCCGGCGGCCTCGGCCGCCTGGGCCGCCGGGGCTCCCGCCCCGCCCGCGATCGCCACACCCGCCCCGGTGACGGCGGACTGCTTCAGGAACTTCCGGCGGTCGAACGGCATCTCTCAGATCTCCTCGGCAGGGGTCTACAACGCGCGTAGATTGTGGCCCGACCATGACAGGTCGCAACAGACCCCCCAGGTTGCGATCCGGTGACCGATTTCCGTCAACTCCCCCCGTCCCCACACCGGACACATGACAGAGTGGGACGTATGACCCCTGAGGCGAACCCCGCGCACGGCACCGCCGACGCCCCCCTCCTCGCCGTCCGGGGCGAGGCCGAGTTCCGGACCGAGGCCGAGATCGCCCGCATCGGCGTCACCGTCACCGCGCGCGGCCGCGACCGCCGCGCCACCCTCGACGACCTGGGCCGCCGCAACACCGCCGCGCTCGACATCCTCAAGTCCTACGGCGACGCCGTGCCCGACCTCACCACCGGCTCCCTCGGCGTCACCCCCGAACTCAGCGAACGAGGCCGGGGCGAGCGGGTACGCAGCCATCAGGGGATCGTCCGCATCGACGCCGAGATCACCGACTTCGGCGTCCTGGGCGAACTCGTCACGCGACTGGCCGAGTTGGAGCTGACCGAGCTGGACGGCCCCTCCTGGTCGCTGCGCCCCGACTCGCCGGCCCACGCCGAGGCCCGCCGCCGCGCCGTCGCCGACGCCCTCCAGCGGGCCCGCGCCTACGCGGACGCGCTCGGGACCTCCCTCGCCGCGCTGACCGAACTCGCCGACACCGGTGCCGACCGCCCACGCGACGTCTCCGCCTTCGGCCGCTCCGCCCGCCGGGCCGCCCCGGCCGAATCCGCCGAGCCGTTCGATCTCCAGCCCGCGCAACTGTGGGTCTCCGCCCAGGTCACCGCGCGATTCACCCTCGTACCGCCCCGGCTTTGACGGAGTTTCCCGGGCGGAAGAACTCTCGCGCGAAAAACTTCGCTCATAGGAGCGGGTCATCGCACAATTCAACACTTGTCAATGACCCTTTTCCCGAAGGCCATTGAGTGGCCATGGAGCCCGAATTCCCTACCCGCGGGTAAGCCATAGGCTCGGCCCATGCGCCGAGCAAAGATCGTCTGCACCCTGGGGCCCGCCACCGACTCGTACGACCAGATCAAGGCACTGGTCGAGGCCGGAATGGACATCGCCCGGTTCAACCTCAGCCACGGCACCCACACCGAACACGAGGCGCGTTACCAGCGCGTCCGCAAGGCCGCCGACGAGACCGGCCGCAGCGTCGGAACCCTCGCCGATCTTCAAGGCCCGAAGATCCGGCTCGGCACCTTCACCGAAGGTCCCGTACTCCTCGAACGCGACGACACCTTCACCATCACCGTCGAAGAGGGCGTCCAGGGAGACCGCCACCGGTGCGGAACCACCTACGCCGGCCTCGCGGAGGACGTCCGCCCCGGCGAACGCGTGCTCGTCGACGACGGCAGGGTCTGCCTGGAGGTCACCGCCGTCGACGGCCCCCGGGTGCGCACCCGCGTGGTGGAGGGCGGAGTGGTCTCCGACCACAAGGGACTCAATCTCCCCGGTGCCGCCGTCTCCGTCCCCACCCTCTCCAAGAAGGACCAGGACGACCTGCGCTGGGCGCTGCGCACCGGCTTCGACGTCGTCGCCCTGTCCTTCGTGCGCAGCGGACGCGACGCCGCCGAGGTGCACCGGATCATGGCGGAGGAGGGACGCCGGCTGCC
Organism: Streptomyces sp. NPDC001781; assembly: GCF_053596035.1. Lineage (NCBI taxonomy): Bacteria > Bacillati > Actinomycetota > Actinomycetes > Kitasatosporales > Streptomycetaceae > Streptomyces > Streptomyces sp. NPDC001781. Next base: position 199,954 of record NZ_JBSFFI010000005.1, read on the forward strand.
CGTCATCGCCAAGGTGGAGAAGCCGCAGGCAGTGGAGAACATCGAGGACGTCGTCGACGCCTTCGACGGGCTCATGGTCGCCCGGGGCGACCTCGGTGTGGAGCTGCCGCTGGAGCAGGTACCGATCGTGCAGAAACGCGCCGTCAAGCTCGCCAAGCGCAACGCCAAGCCGGTCATCGTCGCCACCCAGATGCTCGACTCGATGATCGACAGCGCGCGGCCCACCCGCGCGGAGGCCTCCGACGTGGCCAACGCGGTCCTCGACGGGGCGGACGCGGTGATGCTGTCCGCCGAGACCAGCGTGGGGCGCCATGCCGTCGAGGCCGTCTGCACCATGGCGAAGATCGTCGCCGCGGCGGAGGAGGAGATGCTGGCGAAGGGACTGCCGCCGCTGACCGAGCGGAACAAGCCGCGCACCCAGGGCGGCGCCGTCGCACGGGCGGCCGCCGAGATGGGGGACTTCCTCGGAGCCCGCTTCCTGGTCGCCTTCACCCAGTCCGGCGACACCGCCCGCCGCCTCTCCCGCTACCGCTCACCCATCCCCGTCCTCGCCTTCACCCCCGAGCCCGCCACCCGCTCCCAGCTCAGCCTCACCTGGGGCGTCGAGACCTTCCTCGGCCCCCACGTCGACTCCACCGACGCGATGGTCGAACAGGTCGACGAGCTGCTGCTGCGCTACGGCCGCTGCAGCAGGGGTGACGTCGTCGTCATCACCGCCGGCTCCCCGCCGGGCCTTTCCGGCACCACCAACCTGGTCCGCGTCCACCACATCGGTGAGGACGACAGCCCGAAGTAGGCGGTCAGTACTTGGGGCCCACATGCACGTCCATCAGGGCTACGGAGGCTTTGCGGGCGACGGAGATGTGGACCGGTCTTCCGTTGCGCGTGCACTGGGTCCACTCGACGCCGAGTCTGTCCAGAGTGTCGGTGAAGAGGCGCCGGATGTCGGTGGAGATGTTGGTGAAGAAATACCTGGGGTACTCATAGCGCCTTCGTTCCCCGCCGATCAGCCGCGTCGTCCAGTTGGTGATGCGGCAGCCGTCGGAGTGGATGAGACCGCGAACGAAGTCCCAGGGGTGGGCGTCGACGAGCGCTTGCTGCCAGGGCTCGAGAGTGATCGCGCGCTCGTGCTTCTTGCCCGGACCATGCTGGGGGAAGAGGCAGCGCCAATGCCGGCTGTAGCCGACCACGGACGTGTACCCGACAGCTTGGACCCGGCACGCCTTTCCGCTGGGATTGATGGTTTCGACCGCGGTGACACATGCGTCGATGAGGCCCGGCCAGCTGTCGCAGCATGCGATGCGCAGGTAGTAGCCCGCCTTCCTGTCCGGGCTGATGCAGCCGTCACCGAGGTAGAGGCCGAGAAGGTAGCTGTACGAAGCCTTGTCCTCAGGTGGTTCGCCCGTCGGACCGCACAGTGAACACGGATCGCTCCGCATACGGGGGAGCGGTGCTATGCGGGTTTGCCAGCATCGAATCGCACTGCGGGAGATGCCGGTTTCCCTACTGACAGAGCTGAGGCTGCGGCCTTGGGCCACCAGTGCGAGCGCCCGCTCACGTGTGCCGAGGTCGTACATACGGCCACCTTGTGCGTCCGATCGCGACGACACGCAGCAAAAAGCGGATGTTCACGAGAACGTGAGCATCCGCTTAAAAGGTCAATCCTGCGAATTGAAGGAAAAGTGCCCCGAGTCGGATTCGAACCGACACTGTATGGGTTTTGAATCCATTGCCTGCTGCCAATTGGGCTACCGGGGCTCGCAGATTCCAAGGAGTCCCTTGACCCTCCGCGCGTCCACCATACCGTAGCTAGGTAGGCTCTTGTCAGCAGCACCCCTGCCCTGAACGGAGAGCCCCAGTGACGACCCCCGAGTCGCCCCAGCCCGCAGACGTGTCCGACGACGACAAGTCGCATGTGCCCCCGCTGACGACCCGGGTCGTCATCGCCGAGGACGAGGCGCTGATCCGGCTCGACCTCAAGGAGATGCTGGAGGAGGAAGGCTACACGGTCGTCGGTGAGGCCGGGGACGGCGAGCAGGCCGTGGAACTGGCCCGTGAGCACAAGCCGGACCTGGTCATCCTGGACGTGAAGATGCCCAAGCTGGACGGCATCTCCGCGGCCGAGAAGATCGCCGAGGAGTCCATCGCCCCGGTCCTGATGCTGACCGCCTTCTCGCAGCGCGACCTCGTGGAGCGGGCCCGCGACGCCGGCGCGATGGCGTACCTGGTGAAGCCGTTCAGCAAGACCGACGTGGTCCCGGCGATCGAGATGGCCGTCTCCCGCTTCACCGAGCTGAAGCAGCTGGAGCAGGAGGTCGCCGACCTCAGCCAGCGCCTGGAGACCCGCAAGCTGGTCGACCGCGCGAAGTCGATCCTCCAGACGGAGTACGGCCTGAGCGAGCCCGCCGCGTTCCGCTGGATCCAGAAGACCTCGATGGACCGCCGCCTGTCGATGCAGCAGGTCGCGGAGGCGGTCATCTCCGACGACCAGGAGAAGAAGTCGGCCAAGAAGGGCTGACCGCGCGCCGAGAGGCCCGCGTCCCCCCGAGCCGGGGGGACGCGGGCCTCTTCGTGTGCTGTTCAGTGCCTGTTTCAGTCCTCGCCGAGGTACGCCTTGCGCACCGACTCGTCGGTGAGCAGGTCCCGCCCGGTGCCGGAGAGCACGATGCTGCCGACCTCCATGACGTGCCCCTGGTCGGCGAGCGAGAGCGCCGCCTGGGCGTTCTGCTCGACCAGCAGGATCGTCGTGCCGCCCGCCTTCAGCTCGGCGATGGTCGCCATGATCTTCTGCATCATGATCGGCGAGAGCCCCATGGACGGCTCGTCCAGCATGAGCAGCTGCGGCTGGGACATCAGCGCCCGCCCCATGGCGAGCATCTGCTGCTCACCGCCGGAGAGGGTGCCCGCGGCCTGCTTCCGCCGCTCCCCGAGGATGGGGAAGAGGTCGTAGGCGCGCTGGATGTCCTTCTCGATGCCGGGCTTGTCGTTGCGCAGGAAGGCCCCGAGGCGCAGGTTGTCCTCGATGGTCATGCGCGGGAAGATGTGCCGGCCCTCGGGGGAGTGGGCGAGCCCGAGGGAGACCACCTGGTGGGCGGGGACCTTCTTCAGCGACCTGCCGTTGAAGCGGATCTGTCCGCCGACCGGCTTGAGCAGCCCGGACAGGGTGCGCAGGGTGGTGGTCTTGCCCGCGCCGTTGGTGCCGATGAGGGTGACGACCTGGCCGGCCTCGACCTTGAACGAGATGCCCTTGACGGCCTCGATCTTGCCGTAGGCGACGCGCAGGTCCTCGACTTCCAGCAGTGCGGTCATCGCTCGTTCTCCTTGCCGGGCGCGGTGTCCTTCGTGGTCCCGGCCTGTGCCTCGGCCGCCGCGACCTCGGTGGCCTCCTCGGCCTTGGGGGCGTCCTCGAAGGGCTCGCCGAGGTAGGCGGCGACGACGCGCTCGTCGCCCTGGACGGTGGCGCTGTCGCCCTCGATGAGCTTCTGGCCCTGGACGAGCACGGCGACGCGGTCGCAGAGGTTGAAGATGAAGCGCATGTCGTGCTCGATGACGAGGACGGCGATGCCTTGGTCGCGGATGGCGAAGACCAGTTCCTCGGTGGCGCGGGTCTCCTGTGGGTTCATGCCGGCGGTGGGCTCGTCGAGCAGGAGCAGTCCGGGCTCGCTGGCCAGCGCGCGGGCGATCTCCAGCTTGCGCTGCTCGCCGTAGGGGAGGTTGCGGGCGAGGTGCTCGGCCTTGGCGTCCAGGCCGACGAAGGCGAGGAGTTCCATGGCGCGGGCGCGGGAGGCGGCTTCGGCCCTGTGGAAGCCGGGGCCGCGCAGCAGGGCGGACCAGAGTCCTTCCTTGGTGCGGGTGTGCCGGCCGACGAGCACGTTCTCCAGGACGGTCATGTTGGCGAAGAGCCGGATGTTCTGGAAGGTGCGGGCGATGCCGGCCGCGGTGACCTTGAAGGACTTGGGCGGCAGGACGGTGCCCTTGTAGCGGACCTCGCCCTCGGTGGGGACGTAGAGGCCGGTGAGGCAGTTGAAGAAGGTGGTCTTGCCGGCGCCGTTGGGGCCGATGAGGCCGACGATCTCGCCGCTGTTGACGGTGAGGTCGACGTCGCGGACGGCGGTGAGGCCGCCGAAGCGCATGGTGACGCCGCGGGCGTCGAGGACCGTCTCGCCGGGGGTGGTGCCGGGTGCGGCGTCCTGGATGGTGGTGTCGGTGGTCATGGTGGTCAGGCCCCTGCCTTGCTGAGGACGGCGGGCGCGGCGGTGTCCTCGTGGAACTCGAGTTGGCGGCGCCGGTTGGGGATGAGGCCCTCGGGGCGGAAGCGCATCAGCAGGACGAGCGCGACGCCGAAGGCGAAGAGCTGGTATTCGCCCAGGAACTGGAGCTTGGCCGGGATCAGGTAGAGCAGGGAGGCGCCGACGAGGGGCCCGGAGATGGTGCCCATGCCGCCGAGGACGACGGCGGCGAGCAGGAAGGCCGAGTTGGGCGGGACGACGTGGGCGAACTGGTACTGCTCGGGTGTCACGGTGTAGGTGACGTGGGCCTGGACGGAGCCGGCGAGTCCGGCGAGACCGGCGCCGAGGGCGAAGGCGATGAGCTTGACCCGGAAGCCGTTGATGCCCATCGCGAGTGCGGCGGTCTCGTCCTCGCGGATGGCGATCCAGGCGCGGCCGATGCGGGAGTCGCTGCTGCGCCGGAAGACGACGACCACGACGAGGGTGATGAGGAGCATCAGCAGGAAGTAGTTGGCGAACCGCCCGATGGTGGCGCCGAACAGCTGGTGTTCCTGGCCGAAGTCGAAGCCGAGGATGTCGAGGTTGGGGACCGAGGAGATGCCGTTGGAGCCGTTGGTGACGTCGGGTCCGGAGGTGCCGTCCATGTTGAGGACGGTGATGCGGAAGATCTCGCCGAAGCCGAGGGTGACGATGGCGAGGTAGTCGCCGCGCAGCCGCAGGGTCGGTGCGCCGATGAGGACGCCGAAGATCATGGCGACGAACGCGCCGAGCAGGGCTGACGCCCAGAAGGGCCAGTGCACGTGCAGCGGTGAGGAGGGCGAGCCGGAGACGAGGGCGGCGGTGTAGGCGCCGACGCCGAGGAACGCGACGTAGCCGAGGTCGAGCAGGCCGGCGAGGCCGACGACGATGTTCAGGCCGAGGGCGACGGTGGCGAAGATGAGGATGTAGACGCCGATGGTGGCGTACTGGTCGTCGGACTGGGTGAAGGGGAAGGCCGCGGCGGCGACGAAGGCGCCGGTCATGGTGACGGTGCGGTGCCGCGAGGTGATCGCCGAGATCCGGGCCACGAGTCCGGCCTTGGCGAGGGCGGCGAAGCCGAAGCCGGCGGTGATGAGGAAGCCGATGAAGAGTTCGTCGTACTCGGTGCCGATGCCGTAGGTGAAGACGAGCAGGCCGAAGGCCATGACGCCGGTGATGACGAGGATCTCCGCCCAGGCGGGCAGGGTGCGGCCGGGGGCGGGGGAGTCGGCGGCGAAGGCGGACTTGAAGACGGTCCAGTTCTGCCGGGCGCGGTGCCGGAAGGCTTCCCAGCCGGTGTCGTCGGGGTCGGCCGGGTCGGGTTCGGGCCGCTGGAAGGGCAGCGCGAGGGCGCCGAGCAGGGCGGCGAGGGTGGCGAGGGCGACGAGGTAGCCGCCGGGTTCGAGGTTGACGACGCCGCCGAGCTTGGCGCTGATGGCGATGACGGTGTACCAGGCGGTGGCGAAGGTGCCGAGCGCGGCGAGCCTGAGGGCGCTGTCGGCGTTGCCGGGGGTGAGGACCGTGAGGCCCTTGACGCCGTAGGAGGCGAGGCCGAGCAGGGTGGTGAGCAGGCCGCCGATGAGGACGAGGACCTGGAGGCCGCCGGGGTAGCCGTAGACGGTGAGGTCGCCGGGGAAGGCGGAGGTCCAGGTCCAGGCGAGGAAGGTGGAGACGACGGCGAGGGCGCCGCCGCCGGTGGCGAGGGCCCGGCCGAGGGAGGTCGGCAGGCCGATCAGGCCGGTGGCGGCGGGGGAGACGGTGTCCGGGGTCTCCGGGGTGCCGGGTGCGGTGGTCTGTGTGGTCATCGGTGTCACGCCCTGTCCGCGACGCGCTCGCCGAGCAGGCCCTGTGGCCTCAGCAGGAGCACGAGGATGAGGAGTACGAACGCCCAGACATCTGCCCAGGACTGGCTGCCGAACTTGTCCATGCCGGGGATGTCGGCGATGTAGGCGGTGGACAGGGCCTCGGCGACGCCGAGGACGAGACCGCCGAGCATGGCGCCGTAGATGTTGCCGATGCCGCCGAGGACGGCCGCGGTGAACGCCTTGAGGCCGAGGATGAAGCCCATGCGGAAGTCGATCTGGCCGTACTTGAAGCCGTAGGCGACGGAGCCGACGGCCGCGAAGACGGCGCCGAGGGCGAACGCGATGACGATGATGCGGTCGGTGTTGACGCCCATCAGCTTGGCGGTGTCCGGGTCCTGGGCGGTGGCCTGCATGCCGCGTCCGGTGCGGGTGCGCATCACGAAGTAGGCGAGGACGGCCATGCTGAGCGGGGCGGCGGCGACGAGGAAGACGTCTCCGGTCTGGATGGTGACGTTGCCGATCTCGAAGGGTCCGCCGGGGATGCTGGGGAAGGTGCGCGCGGACTTGGCCTCGGGGTACCAGGCCCACACGGCCTGCTGGAGGGCGAGGGAGAGGCCGATGGCGGTGATCAGCGGGGCGAGCCGGGGGGCGCTGCGCAGCGGCCGGTAGGCGAATCGTTCCGCTCCGACGGCGACGGTCACGGCGACCACGATGGCGCCCACCAGCATCAGCGGCAGGGCGATCCACATGGAGGTGCCGTCGGGAAGGATGTACACGTAGACCGTGAGGGCGCCGAAGGCGCCGGTCATGAATATCTCGCCGTGGGCGAAGTTGATGAGCTGGACGATGCCATAGACCATGGTGTAGCCGATGGCGACCAGCCCGTACATGGAACCAAGTAGCAGGCCGTTGACGAGCTGCTGCGGCAGTTCGTTCACCGCATGTCCTCCGAGCGTGGGATAAGCGACGGATGTGGCCGGGAGTGGCCGGATGCGAGTCCGCGCGGGGCGCCTCTTGAGCGCCCCGCGCGGCTCGGCTGGTGCGGCTGTGGGTCAGGACCCGTTGTAGGTGCCGGACTCCACGGCCTTCCAGGCACCGTCCTTGACGGAGTACACCGTGAGCTGCTTGTTGGTGGCGTCGCCGTACTCGTCGAAGGAGACCTTGCCGGTCACGCCGTCGAAGGAGACGTTCTGGAGGGCGGCGGTGACCTTCGCGCGGGCGTCGGAGGGCAGCTTGCCGTCGTTGTCGTCGACGACCTTCTTGACGGCCTCGATGATCGACCAGGCGGAGTCGTAGGAGTAGCCGCCGTAGGCCGCGTACGCCTCCTTGTAGCCCGCAGCCTTGTAGTCGGCGACGAACTGCTTGGCGGAGGGGAGGGTCTCCACCGGGGCACCGACGGAGGTGGCGTAGTCGCCGGTCGCGGCGGGGCCGCCGAGCTTGAAGAAGGTGTCGTCCTTGATGCCGTCGCCGCCGACCAGCGGCACCTTGGCGCCGGCGGCCTTGATCTGCTTGGTGAGCGGGCCGGCCTGCGGGTACTCACCGCCGTAGTAGACGACGTCGGCGCCGGAGTTCTTCACCTTGGTGGCGACCGCGGAGAAGTCCTTGGTGTCGGGGTTGATGTGCTCGGTGCCCACGATCTTGCCGCCGAGCTTCTTGAACGCCTCGGTGAAGGTGGCGGCGAGGCCGGCGCCGTAGGTCTTCTTGTCGTCGATGACGAAGACCTTCTTCTTCTTGGCCTTGTTGAAGACGTACTCCGCCGCGTACGGGCCCTGGATGGCGTCCGTGGTCGCGGTGCGGAAGTACGACTTGTACTGGCGCACCTTCTTCTTCTGCCAGTCCGGGCCCTGGGTGAGGCCGGGGCCCGTGTTGGCGGGGGAGACCTGGGCCAGCTTGGCGTCGTCGAGGACCTTCTGCATCGACTCGGCGACGGAGGAGTTCAGCGGTCCGACGACACCGAGGACGCTCTTGTCGGTGACGAAGGCGGTCGAGTTCTGCTGGCCGGACGAGGGCTGGGCCTGGTCGTCCTTCGCGTCGATCTTGAAGGTGACGCCCTTGACGAACTCCTTCTTGTTCGCGGTCTTGACCGCGAGGTCCACCGAGTTCTTGATGCCGAGGCCCAGCGCGGACAGGTCGCCGGTCAGCGGGGCGTCGATGCCGATGGTGACGGTGGTGCCGCCGTTGGCGTCGGAGCCGTTGTCGCCGCTGTCGCGCGAGCCGCAGGCGGTGAGGGTGAGCGCTCCCGCGGACAGCGCGGCGGTGATGGCGATGAGCGAACGTTGACGCACGATCAGTCCTTTCCCTGGACGACCGCATCCCCATGGAAACGGTCGAGCCGCGCGCCTGGCCGAAATGGTGAATCCGGGGCGCGGTGACTGGCCGTGACTCTAGGCGTGTGATGGGAACGTGGAGGAGGGCTTGACCAAGGCTGTGACGCTCTTGTTATGACACGAGGTAATGCAGAGCGGTACGCCCTGGGGGGAACGCTGGAATTCCGGCCGATTCGCCCTGTCCGCATGCTGAGAACGTGCAGCACGCGCCCTCAACTGTTCAGGTGTCTCGGGGGTTTTGGTGATGACGGCGCACTTTCGCCGCAGGCGTCCCCGAGTGCGCGGGAGAGGTATCGGGTGTAGCGCGGGCCGAGGATGAAACTCTGGGTTTGTATTGCGCGCGGATTACGCAGTGTTACTTCCAGGAAAGGCAGTGCGGCGTTTTCGGGTACCCTTCCGCATTCCGTGACACGCATGGTCACAGTGATCACCCGGGACGAGCCGGGTGCGGTCCGGAAGGGGGCGCGGGGCTCGGAATCGGCCGACATCCCGGCGTAGGGCTGGCTCACCCGTGTCACGGTGACCGGGGGTCCGGCCTCCACGGCGAGGCGCACGTCGAAGGCGAGGCGGTGGGGCGCGGTGGTCCGGCCGGCCAGGAAGGCCATGGTCACCGTCTGTGCGGGAAAAGGGAGTTCGGGCGGGGGCGCCGGACGCGGGCGGGTGCCCCAGAGGGCGGCTCCGGCCGCCAGTACGGCGCACGCGGTGGCCGGAATCAGCAGGGTGCGGCGGCGCCGGGACCGGGATGCCGGGCGTGCTTCGGCGGGCTCGCGCACCCAGGTGCCCTCGCCGGGTTCCAGTGGGCCGATACCGGTCACCGCCGGAGTCCGAGCCGTTCGAGAAGCACCGCGCCCCGTCCCATGTGCCGAAAGGTACGGCGCGGGACGGGGCGGGGCAACGGGGAACGTCAGTCCTTGGCCGGGGCCCCGCCCGCCGGGAGGTCGCGCAGGAGGCAGGTCAGCCGGGCCGTGCAGACGCGGCGGTCCTGCTCGTCGGTGATGACGATCTCGTACGTCGCCGTGGAGCGGCCCCGGTGGACCGGGGTGGCGACGCCGGTGACCAGACCGGAGCGGACGCCCCGGTGGTGGGTGCAGTTCAGGTCGACGCCGACGGCGACCTTGGAGCTGCCGCCGTGCAGCATCGAGCCGACCGAGCCGAGGGTCTCGGCGAGCACCGCGGAGGCGCCGCCGTGCAGCAGGCCGTACGGCTGGGTGTTGCCCTCCACCGGCATGGTGCCGACCACCCGCTCCGGTGCCGCCTCGACGATCTGCACGCCCATCCGCGTCCCCAGGTGGCCGGCGGAGAACATCGCGGGCAGGTCCACGCCGAGCGCCGCGTACTCGTCGATGATCTCCTGCGGGAATCTCACCTGCTGCTGCTCACCCATGCCCGGCTCCGTTCTCGTCCGCCTGTCCGGCGGCTACCGATATCACTGAGCGAACGCTCAGTCGGTCGCCGATTGTTCCAGACGGCCTTCCGGGCGCGCCTCCAGCCGGACCACCACCGACTTGCTGGCCGGGGTGTTGCTGGTGTCGGCGGTGGCGTCCAGCGGCACCAGCACATTGGTCTCCGGGTAGTAGGAGGCCGCGCAGCCCCGCGCGGTCGGGTAGTACACCACCCGGAATCCGGGCGCCCGCCGCTCCACCCCGTCGCTCCACTCGCCCACCAGGTCCACCTGACTGCCGTCGCTCACGCCGAGTTCGCGCGCGTCCTCCGGGTGGACCAGCACCACGCGGCGGCCGCCGGTGATGCCCCGGTAGCGGTCGTCCAGGCCGTAGATCGTGGTGTTGTACTGGTCGTGCGAGCGCAGCGTCTGGAGCAGCAGCCGGCCCTCGGGCAGCTCGGGGTGCTCCACCGGCGCGGCGGTGAAGTTGGCCTTGCCGGTGGCGGTCGGGAAGCGGCGCTCGTCGCGCGGGGCGTGCGGCAGGGTGAAGCCTCCGGGGCGGGCGACGCGGGCGTTGAAGTCCTCGAAGCCGGGGACCACCCGTGCGATGCGGTCGCGGATCGCCGCGTAGTCCCGCTCGAACTCCTCCCACGGCACGGTGCTGTCCGGCAGCACCCGCCGGGCCAGCCGGGCGACGATGGCGGGCTCGGACAGCAGGTGGGGGCTCGCGGGCGCCAGCCGGCCGCGCGAGGCGTGCACCATGCCCATGGAGTCCTCGACGGTGACGAACTGCTCGACCCCGCCCTGGACGTCGCGCTCGGTGCGGCCCAGCGTCGGCAGGATCAGCGCGCGGGCGCCGGTGACCACGTGCGAGCGGTTGAGCTTGGTCGACACGTGCACGGTCAGCCGGGCCCGCCGCATGGCCGCCTCGGTCACCTCGGTGTCGGGGGAGGCGGAGACGAAGTTGCCGCCTATGGCGAAGAACACCTTCGCCTCGCCGTCCCGCAGCGCGCGGATGGCCCGAACGACGTCGAAGCCGTGCTCGCGCGGCGGGGCGAAGCCGAACTCGCGCTCCAGCGCGTCCAGGAATGCGGGCGCGGGGCGCTCGAAGATGCCCATCGTGCGGTCGCCCTGCACGTTGGAGTGGCCGCGCACCGGGCACACCCCGGCGCCGGGGCGGCCGATGTTGCCGCGCAGCAGCAGGAAGTTGACCACCTCGCGGATGGTCGGCACCGAGTGCTTGTGCTGGGTGAGGCCCATGGCCCAGCAGACGATGGTCCGCTGCGAGGCCAGCACCATCTCCAGGGCCCGCTCGATCTCCGCGCGGTCGAGCCCGGTCGCCGCCAGCGTCTCCTCCCAGTCGGCCTTGGCCGCCGCGTCGGCGAACTCCTGGTACCCGTGGGTGTGTTCGCGGACGAACTCCTCGTCGACCGCGCCGTCCGTCTCCAGGATCAGCCTGTTCAGCAGTCGGAAGAGGGCCTGGTCGCCGCCGATGCGGATCTGCAGGAACAGGTCGGTCAGCGCGGCGCCCTTGAGCATGCCCTGCGGGGTCTGGGGGTTCTTGAACCGCTCCAGGCCCGCCTCGGGGAGCGGATTGACGCTGATGATCCGCGCGCCGGCCGCCTTGGCCTTCTCCAGCGCGGAGAGCATGCGCGGATGGTTGGTGCCGGGGTTCTGCCCGGCCACGATGATCAGGTCGGCCCGGTACAGGTCCTCCAGCAGCACGCTGCCCTTGCCGATGCCGATCGTCTCCGAGAGCGCCGAACCGGACGACTCGTGGCACATGTTGGAGCAGTCGGGCAGGTTGTTGGTGCCCAGCTCGCGGGCGAGGAGCTGGTAGAGGAACGCCGCTTCGTTGCTGGTGCGTCCCGAGGTGTAGAAGACGGCCTCGTCCGGCGAGCCGAGGGCCCTGATCTCCTCCGCGACGATGTCGAAGGCGCGCTCCCAGGTGACCGGCTCGTAGCGGTCGGCGCCCTCGGGCAGGTACATGGGGTGCGTGAGACGGCCCTGCTGGCCCAGCCAGTAGCCGCTGCGCCCGGCGAGGCCGGCCACCGGGTGGGCGGCGAAGAACTCCGGGGTGACCCGGCGGAGTGTGGCCTCCTCGGCCACCGCCTTGGCGCCGTTCTCGCAGAACTCCGCCCTGTGCCGCTGCTCCGGCTCCGGCCAGGCGCAGCCGGGGCAGTCGAAGCCGTCCTTCTGGTTCACCCGCAGCAGGGTCAGCGCGGTGCGGCGCACCCCCATCTGCTGCTGCGCGATCCGCAGGGAGTGCCCCACGGCGGGCAGCCCCGCCGCCGCGTGCTTCGGCTCCCCTGTCCGCGGCGCGTCCTGCACCGGATCACCCTTGGGCGGCTTCGTCGCCATCGCCCGCTCCCCTTCGATCGTCCTGCTCGCATCCGGCATCCCCCGGTCCCGGATGACAAGCATGCCCCGCGAGCTTCCGCGGCGGGAGCCCTGTGGACAGTGTGCGATCTTCCGGCGGAACGGTGCGCGGATCCGGCTGTCGGTGCGGCGTGGCAGGATCGGGGGCGTGGCAGAGACAGCATCGAAGAAGACCGACACCCCTCCCGGCGGCCGACCCCGCCTGATGCTCATGGACGGGCACTCACTGGCGTACCGCGCGTTCTTCGCGCTGCCCGCGGAGAACTTCACCACCGCGACGGGCCAGCCGACGAACGCGGTGTACGGCTTCGCCTCGATGCTGGCCAACACCCTGCGTGACGAGGCGCCCACGCACTTCGCGGTCGCCTTCGACGTGTCCCGCAAGACCTGGCGCTCCGAGCGGTTCACCGAGTACAAGGCGAACCGCTCCAAGACACCGGACGAGTTCAAGGGGCAGGTCCAGCTGATCGGTGAGCTGCTGGACGCGATGCACGCGCCCCGCTTCGCCGTGGACGGCTTCGAGGCGGACGACGTGATCGCCACCCTCGCCACCCAGGCCGAGGCCGAGGGCTTCGACGTACTGATCGTCACCGGCGACCGGGACTCCTTCCAGCTGGTCAGCGAGCACACCACGGTGCTCTACCCGACCAAGGGCGTCTCGGAGCTGACCCGGTTCACCCCGGAGAAGGTTCTCGAGAAGTACGGGTTGACCCCCGCGCAGTACCCCGACTTCGCCGCCCTGCGCGGTGACCCGTCCGACAACCTGCCCGGCATCCCCGGGGTCGGCGAGAAGACCGCCGCGAAGTGGATCAACCAGTTCGGCTCGTTCGCCGAACTGGTCGAGCGGGTCGAGGAGGTCAAGGGCAAGGCCGGGCAGAACCTCCGCGACCACCTGGAGTCGGTCAAGCTCAACCGCGTGCTGACCGAGCTGGAGCGCCAGGTGGAACTGCCGCGGACGGTGGCGGACCTCGGCCGTGAGCCGTACGACCGCAAGGGTGTCGCCGCGTTCCTGGACACCCTGGAGATCCGCAACCCCTCGCTGCGCGAGCGGCTCTTCGCGGTCGATCCCGGCGCCGAGGAGGCCGAGGCCGCCCCGGTCGTCGCCGACGGCGTCGAGGTGGACGGCACCGTCCTGGGCACCGGCGAGCTGGCCGGCTGGCTGGCCGGGCACGCCGCCGAGCCGCTGGGCATGGCCACGGTCGACACCTGGGCGCTGGGCTCCGGCTCGGTCGCCGAGGTGGCGCTCGCCGCCGCCGGTGGAGCGGCCGCCTTCTTCGACCCCGCCGAGCTGGACGAGGCCGACGAGCGGGCGTTCGCAGGCTGGCTGGCCGACGCCGCGCGGCCCAAGGTGCTGCACAACGCCAAGGGCGCCATGCGGGTGCTGGCCGAGCACGGCTGGCAGGTCGAGGGCGTTTCCATGGACACCGCGCTCGCCGCCTACCTGGTCAAGCCCGGCCGCCGGTCCTTCGACCTGGACGCGCTCTCGCTGGAGTACCTGCACCGCGAGCTGGCCCCGGCCGCCGCGGCCGACGGCCAGCTCGCCTTCGGCGGGGACGACGGCGCCGAGGCCGACGCCCTGATGATCAAGGCCCGCGCCATCCTCGACCTGGGCGAGGCGCTGGAGACCCGGCTCACCGAGGTCGGCGCCGCCGACCTGCTGCGGGACATGGAGCTGCCCACCTCCGCCCTGCTCGCCCGCATGGAGCGGCACGGCATCGCGGCCGACCGCCCGCACCTGGAGACCATGGAGCAGACCTTCGCGGGAGCCGTGCAGCAGGCCGTGAAGGAGGCGCACGCCGCCGCCGGGCACGAGTTCAACCTCGGCTCGCCCAAGCAGCTCCAGGAGGTCCTCTTCGGGGAGCTGGCCCTGCCCAGGACCAAGAAGACCAAGACCGGCTACACCACCGACGCCGACGCCCTGGCCTGGCTCGCGGCGCAGACCGACAACGAACTGCCGGTGATCATGCTCCGCCACCGGGAGCAGGCCAAGCTGCGGGTCACGGTCGAGGGCCTGATCAAGACCATCGCCGCCGACGGCCGTATCCACACCACCTTCAACCAGACGGTGGCGGCGACCGGCCGGCTGTCCTCCACGGACCCCAACCTCCAGAACATCCCGGTCCGCACCGACGAGGGCCGCGCGATCCGCCGGGGCTTCGTGGTCGGCGAGGGCTTCGAGTCCCTGATGACGGCCGACTACAGCCAGATCGAGCTGCGCGTCATGGCCCACCTCTCCGAGGACGCCGGCCTGATCGAGGCGTTCACCTCCGGCGAGGACCTGCACACCACGGTCGCCTCCCAGGTGTTCTCCGTCGGCCGGGACGCGGTGGACGCGGAGATGCGCCGCAAGATCAAGGCCATGTCGTACGGCCTCGCCTACGGCCTGTCCGCCTTCGGCCTCTCCCAGCAGCTCAACATCGAGGCCGGTGAGGCCCGCGCGCTGATGGACACCTACTTCGAGCGGTTCGGCGGGGTGCGGGACTACCTGCGCCGCGCGGTCGACGAGGCGCGGGCCACCGGCTACACGGCGACCCTCTTCGGCCGCCGCCGCTACCTGCCCGACCTCAACAGCGACAACCGCCAGCGCCGCGAGGCCGCCGAGCGGATGGCGCTGAACGCCCCGATCCAGGGCACCGCCGCCGACATCGTCAAGATCGCGATGCTCAACGTCGACCGGGCGCTGCGCGAGGCGGAGCTGAAGTCCCGGATGCTGCTCCAGGTCCACGACGAGATCGTGCTGGAGATCGCCCCCGGCGAGCGCGCGGCCGCCGAGAGGATCGTCCGCCGCGAGATGGCCGACGCCGTCAGCCTGCGCGCCCCGCTGGACGTCTCGGTGGGCGTCGGCCCGGACTGGGAGTCGGCGGCGCACTGAGCCACCGCGAACCCCGCGGGGAGCAGCCCTCCCCGCGGGTTTCACTCACGTGGCCCCCGCCGGAACGCGCCCCCCGCCCACCACCCGCGAGACTGCGGGCATGGGTATACGCATGCTTCACCGCCTCAGGCCCGTCCCGCGGCACGGCAGTACGGAGCGTACGGACACCGGCCCGGCGCCGGAGGCGTGCGGGACCGCCGTACCCGTCGTCGCGGCCGGTGCCAGCGCCGCCCGTCACCCCGCGTGCCCGCTCTCCCGACTCCGCGCCGCGGGCGCGGGCGGCCGCCGTGCGCTGGCCGCGCGGTCCCACCGGCTCCCCGACTGGCGGGCCTGGGCCGACCTCGCGCGCGGCTACCTCGCGCTGCTGCTGACCCACCTGCCGAAGGCACGGCCACGGCACACGCTCACCGTGTTCGTCGCCTCCCTCACCGACCGCCCCGCCCCTGCCGTCCGGCGCCGGCCGCCGCACCCCGTGACACCGCGTCCCCGCTCGGAACGGAAGCGGGCGTAACCCGCCGGTACCGCCGCACCCTCAGCGCGCCCGCGTACAGCACCACACCCAGCAGCAGTCCGGCGCCCGCGCCGAAGCAGAGGGCGGGCACCAGGTCCCAGGGCCGGGCGACCGCACCCCAGTACGCCCACCAGCGCACCGCCCGCACCGCCGCCGCGCCCAGCGCGCAGCCGCTCAGCAGCGGCAGGGCCCAGCACCTGTCCCGTACGGAGAGCAGGGGCACGCCCACCGGGTCGGCGGCCGGGACCGTCCGGAGCGACCGGAGCAGGAAGCCGGTGATCGCCACGCCGGCCAGCGCCGAGGTGCCGTACTGGAGCCACTGGAAGAGGGGAGTTCCGGCCACCGTGCGGTCGAGCGCCGGGACCAGCCGGGTGCCCCAGC
Organism: Streptomyces sp. NPDC001781; assembly: GCF_053596035.1. Lineage (NCBI taxonomy): Bacteria > Bacillati > Actinomycetota > Actinomycetes > Kitasatosporales > Streptomycetaceae > Streptomyces > Streptomyces sp. NPDC001781. The sequence goes on from NZ_JBSFFI010000005.1 coordinate 215,857, forward strand.
GGTCGTGGTGGGTGAAGGCGTCCCAGACCACGTGGGTGAGCCCGGCGAGCACCGCCGAGACGTACCACCGCAGTGCCAGGGAGGCTCCGGCCCGGGCACGCGCTGCCCCGCAGCGCAGCAGGGCGGCGGGCCCCGCCTGCCAGGGCCGGGGAAGCAGCGCCACCAGCGGCTCGCGCACCAGCAGCCAGAGCGCCACCAGTGCCCAGGTGATCATCACGTCCACCGTGAGCACACCGGTCAAGGAGTGCGTGACCGTCCCGAACTCCATCGCCTCCGGGCGGACACTGGCCGCGTAGTAGGTCAGGTCGGGCGCGAAGGAGCCCGCGACGAGCACCGCGGGGACCAGCGGTCCACGCCCGGTGCCGTCGCGGCGGACGGCGGGCAGTACGGCCGCGGCGTGGCTGAGTGTGAACGGCAACGAGTCCTCCCGGAACGGCCGGCACGGGCCGCGCCGGTGAACGCGCGCCCAGTATGCGTGATCCGCCCTCAGCGGCCCTCCGGGCGTAAGGAGTCGGCCGACTCGGGAAAACGCGGTCACCACGGGTGCCTCGGGGCAGGGGAGTTGACGTAGGGTCGGGCGGGGCACATCTGTCGTGCACACGGTCAGGTGACCCGCCACACAGACCTCGGTACGGCACGCCGGGCAACCGCGGCACCGGCTCGGCCGTCACACCTTCAGTCGGGACAGGCGCAGACGGACGCCGAGGGCGTCCACGGGAGGGGTTCACTCTATGGCGGCGCACAAGGGCAGGCGGCTGAGCAAGGGAGCGGCGACGACCGCGGCGGCCGCCTTGGCGGTCGCGGCACTCTCCGCGTCCCAGGCACCGGGCGCGACCGGCGCCCCCGACACGCTCCAGACCAGCGCGGGCCGAAGCGCCCCGGTGCCGGAGGTGCCGGCGGACGGCAACGCCACCGGCAACTCCCCGTACTACACGGATCTTCCGCCGCTGAACAGCCCCCTCCCGAGCCCGTCCTCGACGATCGGCACGCCCGTCTCGCGGGGCGAGGGCGAGGCGGGTATCCCCGCGACCGTCCTCGACGCCTACCAGAAGGCCGAGGCCGAACTCCGCACCGCCAAGCCCGGCTGCAACCTGCCCTGGCAACTCCTCGCCGCCATCGGCAAGGTGGAGTCCGGTCAGGCCAGGGGCGGCCGCGTGCGGGCCGACGGCACGACGGTCAGCCCGATCATCGGCCCGCAGCTCGACGGCAACGGCTTCGCCCTCATCAGGGACACCGACCACGGCGCCTACGACGGCAACAGCTCCTACGACCAGGCCATCGGCCCGATGCAGTTCATCCCCTCCACCTGGGCGTGGGCGGGCCGCGACGGCAACGGCGACGGCAAGGCCGACCCGAACAACGTCTACGACGCCGCCCTCGCCGCGGGCCACTACCTTTGCCGCAACGGCTGGGACCTTTCCACGGAACGCGACCTGCACCGCGCGATCCTCAGTTACAACAACTCCACCGACTACCTCGACCTCGTGCTGAGCTGGGTGGACTACTACCGCAAGGGCACCCACCCGGTCCCGGACGGCACCGGCGGCGTCCCCGGCCACCGCAGCGACGACGACCTGCCGCGTACGAGCCTGCCCGCCACTGCGGGCACCGCCGGGCCGAAGCCCACGAAGCCCACGAAGCCCACGAAGCCCACGAAGCCCACGAAGCCGGCCAAGCCCACGAAGCCGGCCAGGCCCTCCGACCCGCCCGAGGACAAGCCCGCAACGCCCGGCAGCCCCTCGCCCGAGCCGAGCCGGCCCGGCGGGACGCCCACCCCGTCCGAAACGGTGGACCACCTCGTGTCCCCCGACCTGGACGGCACCGCGCTGACCGCCACGGCCGGGGACGCCTTCGAGCGGCGGATCGGCGCCCGCGCGGTGACCGGGGACGGCCGGTCCGTCGCCAGGATCCGGGTGCGGTTCACCATCAGCGGCGACACCGACGCCACCTTCACCGGCGGCGAGCGGGTGGCCACCATCGCCACCGACGCCAAGGGTGTCGCGCTCGCCCCGCAGCTCCTCGCGGGGGAGACGGCCGGCACCTTCGAGGTCACCGGCGTCGTGGTCGGGCACGCGGCCAAGGGCGTCGGCTACACGGCCACGGTCACCCCGCGCCCCGCCGACAAGCTGGTCCTCACCTCCGACACCGCGCAGACCTGCGCTCCGGGGGGTGAGTTCGCCGATCAGATCCAGGTGAAGGCCACGTACAAGGGCGCTCCGGCGGCCAAGGTCGGCGCCACCGCCACCCTGATCAAGTCCGCGTCCGACCCCACCGCGAACACCGCCGGGCCGTACTTCAAGGACGCGGCCGGCCGGCCCGTCCGCACCCTCACCGGGCTCACCACCGACGCGAACGGTGTCGTCACGCTGCCCAGGCTGTACGCGGACCTCTTCAGCGGCACCTACCTGCTCCGCGTCACCACGCCGGGCGGCGGGAGCGTCACCGTCGAGCTGAAGGTCTCGGTCCCCGCGAGCGCCCCGGCCGACCCGTCGCCGAGCCCCTCGGCCAGTTCCTGAGGCCGTTCACCGCCTGAGCCGGGCCGTCGTGTGACGGGTCGGCTCGGCGGTGGCCGGGTCCTCGGGCCAGGGATGCTTCGGGTACCGCCCGCGCAGCTCGGCCCGGACCGCCCGGTAGCCCTCCCGCCAGAACGAGGCGAGGTCCGCCGTCACGGCGGCGGGCCGCCCGGCTGGCGACAGCAGGTGCACCAGCAGCGGCACCCCGGCCACCTCCGGGGTCTCCCGCAGCCCGAACATCTCCTGCAACTTGACGGCCAGCACCGGCCGGTCGGGGTCCGCGTAGTCGACCCGCACCCGTGACCCGCTCGGTACGGCGATCCGCTCCGGTGCCAGTTCCTCCAGCCGGGCCGCCTCCCCGCCCGCCCACGGCAACAGCCGCGTCAGCCCCTGTCCCGCGTCGATCCGCCCCAGGTCCGCCCGGCGCAGGGCCCGCCCCAGCTCCGGTTCCAGCCAGTCGTCCACGCGAGCCAGCAGCGCCCCCTCCGACACGTCCGGCCACGGCTCCCCGAGCCGCGCCCGCAGGAACGCCAGCCGCTGCCGCAGGAGCCGAGCGTGCTCGGACCACCGCAGCAGCCCCAGCCCCTCATTCGCCAGCCCGTCGAGCAGAGCGGCCCGCACCCGCTCGGGGCCGGGCCGCGGAAGTGGCCGGACAGCCAGCTCCACGGCCCCCAGCCGCTGAACCCGCCGCGCCACGACCTCCCCCTCGGCCCAGCGCACCTCCTCCCTCTCCTCCAGCAACGAAGCGGCGGCCGCCCGGGCGACCTCCTCCCGCACGGCCGCCCCGAGCCTCACCCGCCCGTGCCCCTTCCCCGCGGGCCGTTCCGCCACAGCCACCACGATCCACGGCGCCCCCCGCAACGCCGACCCCTCGACCAGCTCGACCCGGCTCCCGGACACCATCAGGTACGACGTTCCGTCCAGCCGGGCGATCCGCTCGGGGAACGCCAGCGCGGCGACCTGGCCGACGGCGGCTTCGTCACCGGGCAGGTCGGAGACGGAGACGGACGAGCCCTGGCGCGAGTCGCCGTCCGGCGCAGCCGCCCGGTCCGGGCCGCTCCGCCGTGCCCGCCCGTCGCCCGCCGGACGCTCCGCCACGCCCCGCAGGCGCCGTACCTCCGCCGCCCAGCGCCCCGCGTAGGCGTCGCCTCCCCGGCGGGCCCGCCGCAGTGCTCCCGCCAGGTCGTCGCCGTACTCGCGGGGAACCTCCTCCGAGAGGAGGGCGACCGTCTCGGCGGCGGAAGCGGGGGAGTCGAGCAGGGCCCGGCCGAGGCGGGGATGGAGCCCGAGGCGGGAGAGGCGGGTGCCCCGGGTGGTGGCCCGGCCGGCGGGGCCGACGGCGCCCACGGCCGTCAGGACGTCGCGGGCCGCCGCCATCGCGCCGGCGGGCGGCGCGTCCAGCAGCGCGAGGCCCGTGGCGTCCGGGTCACCCCAGCAGGACGCCTGGAGGGCGAAGGCCGTGAGGTCGGCGACCCTGATCTCCGGGGCCGGGAAGGCGGGGAGACGGGTGTCCTCGGCACGGTCCCAGCAGCGGTAGACCACGCCGGGCGCCTCGCGTCCGGCCCGCCCCGCGCGCTGGGCACCGGCCGCGCGGGACGCCCGCACCGTCGCCAGGCCGCTCAGGCCGCGCGCGTGGTCCACCCGGGGTTCCCGCGCGAGCCCCGAGTCGACGACGACCCGCACGCCCGGCACCGTGAGGGAGGACTCGGCCACGGAGGTCGCCAGGACCACCCGGCGCCGTTCGCCCAGGGAGAGCACCGCGTCCTGCACGGCGGCGGGGGCGCGGCCGTGCACCTGGAGCACGTCCACGTCCGGAAGCCGGCCCAACTGCCCTGCCACGCGGGCGATCTCGCCCACGCCGGGCAGGAAGCACAGCACGTCACCGCTGTGCTCGGCGAGAGCCCGCCGGACGACCGAGGCCACGTGCGCGAGGAGCGCCGGGTCCACCCGCATCCCGTGCGGCGGCCGTACCGGACGCGCCGGCGGCGCCCAGACCACGTCCACGGGGTGCGACACCCCGGCCGCCTCCACCACCGGCGCGCCGCCGAGCAGCCGGGCCCAGCCCTGGGCGTCGGTGGTCGCGGAAGCGGCCACCAGACGGAGGTCGGGCCGGAGGGTCCCCCGTACGTCCCAGAGGAAGGCGGCGGCCGTGTCCGCGTCGAGGTGCCGTTCGTGGCACTCGTCGAGCACCACCACGTCGACGCCGGTCAGTTCCTGGTCCCGCTGGAGCCGCTGGAGGAGGACACCGGTGGTCACGACCTCGACGCGGGTGTGGCGTCCCACCACACGTTCACCGCGCACGGTGTGGCCGACGCTCGCTCCCGGCTGCTCGCCCAGCAGCCACGCCATCCGCCGGGCGGCGGCCCGCGCCGCGATCCGGCGGGGCTCGGCCACCACGACCCGCCGCGCCGGACCCCCGCCGACCAGCCCGGCCAGCACCAGCGGCACGAGCGTCGTCTTGCCGGTACCGGGCGGCGCCACCAGTACGGCGGTGCCCCGCTCGTCCAGCGCGGCGGTCAGGTCGGGCAGGGCGGAGCGCACGGGCAGCGCTGCGAGGGCGTCGTCACGGATCACGCCCCCAGTGTCGTACGCCGGGCGGTCAGTCCCGTTCGCAGACGAAGATCGCGGTACCGGGGATCAGGCTGCCGCGCAGCGGGGACCAGCCGCCCCACTCGGAGGTGTTCCAGGCCGGCCACTCCGGCTCCACCACGTCCACCAGCCGGAACCCGGAGGACACGACGTCCCGTACCCGGTCACCGATCGTTCGGTGGTGCTCCACGTAGACGGCACGCCCCTCGTCGTCCTGCTCCACGTACGGAGTGCGGTCGAAGTAGGACGACGCCACCGACAGCCCCTCCGGGCCGGGCTCGTCCGGGAACGCCCAGCGGATCGGGTGCGTCACCGAGAACACCAGCCGCCCGCCCGGCCTGAGCACCCGCCGCACCTCGCGCAGCACCAGCCGGGGATCGGCCACGAACGGCAGCGCACCGTACGCCGAGCACACCAGGTCGAAGGACGCGTCCGCGAAGGGCAGCGCGCCCGCGTCCGCGCACACCAGCGGGAACCCCGAGCCGATGCGCAGCGCGTGCTGGAGCTGCCGGTGGGAGAGGTCGAGCGCGACCGGGCGCGCCCCCTGGGCGGCCAGCCAGCGCGCGCACTGCGCCGCGCCCGCGCCGATCTCCAGCACGTCCCGGCCCTTGAGCTCCTCCGCCGGACCGAGCAGCTCCGCCTCCACCTCGTCCAGCCCCTCCGGGCACCAGACGAAGCGGTCGTCACCGAGGAAGGTGCCGTGCTCGACCTGGTACTCGTCGGCGTTGCGGTCCCACCAGCCGCGGTTGGCCCTGCTGCTCTCCGCGACCCCCGCGTCACGGCGGGTGGCTTCCGGCTCTGATTCTTCCGACCCCTCCGGGTCGTGCCCCACAGGCTCTTGGATGATCGGCTCCCTCGTCGTACTCTTCCGTCCAACCGGCCCGCCGGACGCGCGTCACGGAAGGGACCGCGCGGCCACACGCGCCCAGTTGGGCGATTGTTCCGCCGGGTATGCGGGGTTCCGTCCGCGGTGTGCGCCTTCGCGCATTGACCCTGCCCGGCCGCCCCCGTATGCTACAAGTTGCGCTGCGGGCCTGCGCACCTCAGACGTAGCAGGTCGCGCTCGCATCTGTATGTATCCCTCGGTTCTCGAGGCGCCACCGGGCACCCGTTGCTCATGTGGCGCTTCCTTGGCTGTCCGGCTTCTGCAGAGCGAAACGGGCTCCCGGCGTAAGCAGTGCCTACGACTTCAATGTCCGTACCGGAGCCCTTTCCCACATGACGAGCAGCACCGAGACCACCGCCACCACCCCGCAGGTTGCGGTCAACGACATCGGTAACGAGGAAGCCTTCCTCGCCGCGATCGACGAGACGATCAAGTACTTCAACGACGGCGACATCGTCGACGGCGTCATCGTGAAGGTCGACCGGGACGAGGTCCTGCTCGACATCGGTTACAAGACCGAAGGTGTCATCCCGAGCCGCGAGCTCTCGATCAAGCACGACGTCGACCCGAACGAGGTCGTCAAGGTCGGCGACGAGATCGAGGCCCTGGTTCTCCAGAAGGAGGACAAGGAAGGCCGCCTGATCCTCTCGAAGAAGCGCGCCCAGTACGAGCGCGCCTGGGGCACCATCGAGAAGATCAAGGAAGAGGACGGCATCGTCACCGGTACCGTCATCGAGGTCGTCAAGGGTGGTCTCATCCTCGACATCGGCCTCCGCGGCTTCCTCCCGGCCTCCCTGGTCGAGATGCGCCGCGTCCGCGACCTCCAGCCCTACGTGGGCAAGGAGCTCGAGGCGAAGATCATCGAGCTGGACAAGAACCGCAACAACGTGGTCCTGTCCCGCCGTGCCTGGCTCGAGCAGACCCAGTCCGAGGTCCGCCAGACGTTCCTCACGACCCTCCAGAAGGGTCAGGTCCGCTCCGGCGTCGTGTCCTCCATCGTCAACTTCGGTGCCTTCGTGGACCTGGGTGGCGTCGACGGCCTGGTGCACGTCTCCGAGCTGTCCTGGAAGCACATCGACCACCCGTCCGAGGTTGTCGAGGTCGGCCAGGAAGTCACCGTCGAGGTCCTCGACGTGGACATGGACCGCGAGCGCGTCTCCCTGTCGCTGAAGGCGACCCAGGAGGACCCGTGGCAGCAGTTCGCCCGTACGCACCAGATCGGCCAGGTCGTCCCGGGTAAGGTCACCAAGCTGGTTCCGTTCGGCGCGTTCGTCCGTGTGGACGAGGGCATCGAGGGTCTGGTCCACATCTCCGAGCTGGCCGAGCGCCACGTGGAGATCCCGGAGCAGGTCGTCCAGGTCAACGACGAGATCTTCGTCAAGGTCATCGACATCGACCTCGAGCGTCGCCGCATCAGCCTCTCGCTGAAGCAGGCCAACGAGGCCTTCGGTGCCGACCCGGCCTCGGTCGAGTTCGACCCGACCCTGTACGGCATGGCCGCGTCCTACGACGACCAGGGCAACTACATCTACCCCGAGGGCTTCGACCCCGAGACCAACGACTGGCTCGAGGGCTACGAGACCCAGCGCGAGGCGTGGGAGGGCCAGTACGCCGAGGCGCAGCAGCGCTTCGAGCAGCACCAGGCCCAGGTCATCAAGTCCCGCGAGGCGGACGAGAAGGCCGCTGCCGAGGGTGGCGACGTCGCGGGTGCCGCTCCGGCCGCGTCCGGTGGCGGTTCCTACTCCTCCGAGGGTGCGGACACCTCCGGTGCCCTCGCTTCGGACGAGGCGCTCGCCGCGCTCCGCGAGAAGCTGGCGGGCGGCCAGAGCTGAACGCTCACCGCTGAGGCTTAGCCGCTCAGGCTGACCAGAGGGACCCGTACCTTTCGAGGTGCGGGTCCTTCTGGTGTTCCCGGTGCGTTGTCAGGCGTGCCGGTCCGCGGGGCGTCGAGCGCGCAGTTCCCCGCGCCTCCGGGGGGAACCGGCGTCGGCCCCTCTTTCAAGTGATCTTGGGAATGGTGCCCGGTCCCGCGGTGTTGGGATGTACTGACACAAGGAGGGGCGGTCATCGTGGTTGATCCGCAGGGTTTGTTCGCTTGGGAGCCGAAGGGGCTTGCCGTGGTGGACATGGCGTTGGCTCAGGAGTCGGCCGGGCTGGTCATGCTCTACCACTTCGACGGGTACATCGACGCGGGCGAGACGGGCGAGCAGATCGTGCGGCGCGTCCTCGACACGCTGCCGCACCAGGTCGTGGCCCGGTTCGACCACGACCGGCTGGTGGACTACCGGGCCCGCCGTCCGCTGCTGACCTTCCAGCGGGACAGCTGGACCGACTACGAGGTGCCTGCCATCGAGGTCCGCCTCGTGCAGGACGCCACCGGCGCGCCGTTCCTGGTGCTGTCCGGGCCCGAACCCGACGTGGAGTGGGAGCGGTTCGCGCTCGCCGTCCAGCAGATCGTGGAGCGGCTGGGTGTCCGCCTGTCCGTCAACTTCCACGGCATTCCGATGGGCGTGCCGCACACCCGGCCCGTGGGCCTCACCCCGCACGGCAACCGCACCGATCTCGTCCCCGGACACCGCAGCCCCTTCGAGGAGGCCCAGGTGCCGGGCAGTGCCGCCGCCCTGCTGGAGTACCGGCTCAGCGAGGCCGGCCACGACGTCCTCGGGGTCGCCGCGCACGTCCCGCACTACCTCGCCCGTTCCGCCTACCCGGACGCCGCGCTGACCGTTCTGGAGGCGATCACCGCCGCGACCGGACTCGTCCTGCCCGGCGTCGCCCACGGCCTGCGCACCGAGGCCCACCGCACCCAGACCGAGATCGACCGCCAGATCCGCGAGGGTGACGAGGAACTGACCTCCCTCATCCAGGGCCTCGAGCACCAGTACGATGCGGCGGCCGGCGCCGAGACCCGCGGCAACATGCTCGCCGAGCCCGTCGACATCCCCTCCGCCGACGAGATCGGCCGCGAGTTCGAGCGCTTCCTCGCGGAGCGTGAGGGCGAGGCGTAGGCCCCGCGGTGGCAGAGGCTAGGCTGCGCGACATGCTGAAAGTGGGGCTGACCGGCGGCATCGGGGCCGGCAAGAGCGAGGTGTCGCGGCTGCTCGTGGAGCACGGAGCCGTGCTGATCGACGCGGACCGGATCGCGCGGGAGGTCGTGGCGCCGGGCACGCCGGGGCTCGCGGCCGTGGTTGAGGCGTTCGGGCCGGAGATCCTCGCCGAGGACGGCTCGCTGGACCGGCCCCGGCTCGGGTCCGTCGTCTTCGCCGACCCGGAGAAGCTGGCCGTCCTCAACTCGATCGTGCATCCGATGGTGGGCGAGCGGTCCCGCGAGCTGGAGAGTGCCGCGAGCGCCGACGCCGTCGTCCTGCACGACGTGCCACTGCTCACCGAGAACGGGCTTGCTCCGCTGTACGACCTCGTCGTCGTCGTGGACGCGGCCCCCGAGACCCAGCTCGACCGGCTGGTCCGGCTGCGCGGGACGACCGAGGAGGACGCCCGCGCCCGTATGGCCGCGCAGGCCACACGCGAGCAGCGCCGCGAGATCGCCGACATCGTGATCGACAACGACGTGCCGCTGGACGCGCTGGAGAAGCGGGTCGCGGAGGTCTGGGCCGAGCTGACCCGGCGCGCCGCCGCGCGGAGCGGTGGCCAGGAATAGCCGTTCGGCTCCGGGGCGTTGAAACGGCGGAGTGAGGGAAGGACTGTGCCGTGCCCGAGACCAGTGGTTCCGCCGGCCGTACGCCGGAGACGGATGTCATCGACTTCCGCGCCGCCGAGCATCTGCTCGACGCGCGGGACCCCAGAGGCGCGGTGAAACTGCTCGACGAAGTGATCGCCGCCCACCCCGAGAACACCGCCGCCCGGCTGCTGCGTGCGCGTGCCTTCTTCGCCGCCGCGCAACTACGGCCCGCCGAGCTGGAGTTCACGGTGGTGCTGGAACGGGAGCCGGACAACGCCTTCGCCCACTTCGCGCTGGGCCGCACCTACGAGCGCCAGGGCCGGCCCGGACAGGCCCGGCGGCACTTCCGGCTGGCCGCCGCGCTGGACCCCAACCCGGACTATCTGCGAGCGGCCCGCTTCGACTCCTGAGCCCCGTCCCTCAGGGGTGGTGGTGCCGGGGCGAGGGCAGGCGGGGGAACCCCCGCCGCCGCCGGGGCCGGGGCTCCTCGTGCGCCGGTTCGTACGGGGGTACGTCGCGGCCTGGCTGGTAGTGCGGGCCCTGGCGCAGATGGCGGAGGACCAGGATCAGATCGACCGTGACCACCAGCCACAGCACGGCACACGCCACCGCCCAGCCGGTGCGCCCGGTGACGGCGAAGGCCACGGTGCCGAGGACGGTCCAGACGAACCCCCACACGCTCAGCCACAGCCGTGCCCGCAGCGCACTGCGCGCGGTCGTCGGTTCACTGCCGGTACGCATAGGATCACCGCCTCTCTGGCAACGTACTCCGGTTCCCGAAGCGGTGTGAACCGACTCGAACGAGTGGTGGCGAGCGGGACGGGAACGACTGAACGAAGATCGTCCGTTCTTCCCGCATGGCAGTCGAGATGCGTGAAGGACATCAGGGCACCGGCCCCGGGGCGATCACCCCGGACGGCTGTGCGGTCGAGCTGTACGCCCGCTTCCCACCGGGTGACGAACCGGACGTCATCGCCGCCGCCGTGCCCGCCGGAGCACACATCCTGGAACTGGGCAGTGGCGCGGGCCGGGTCACCCACGCACTGCTGGAACGCGGCTTCCGGGTGACGGCGGTGGACGAGTCCGCCGAGATGCTGGAGCGGGTGCGCGGGGCGGAGCGCACCGTGTGCACGCCGATCGAGGACCTGGAGCTGGGCGAGCGGTTCGACGTGGTCCTGCTCGGCTCCTTCCTGGTCCACACCGCCGACCCGGCGCTGCGCCACGCCCTGCTGGACGCCTGCGCCAGCCATGTGGCGCCGGACGGTCTCGTGCTCATCCAGCGGGAGGGCGCGGACTACCACGAGAACGTGCCCAGGGAACGCGTCGATCCCCGGGGCTTCACCGTCCGGATCGCCTCGGTGGAACCTGTCGGGGACGGGGTCGACTCGGTGCTGGCCGAGTACACGTTCCCGGACGCCGCCTGGACCCAGACCTTCCGCAGCAGGCCCCTGACGAAGGAGCAGTTCGAGGCCGCGCTGGAGGAGGCGGGACTGAGAGCGGACGCCGAGCTGACCGACGACGGGACGTGGGTGCGGGCGGTGCCGGAGGGCGGAGGGGGCTGAGGTGCCGGGCCGGGGCGGCAGGGCTCAGTGGCCCGGCCGGCGCCTGGTGTCGGGGGCGGCGGGGGCGTCCGGCGCGCCGAGGCCGCGCAGGCGCTCCAGTTCCCGGCGGTCCCGCTTGGTGGGGCGGCCGGTGCCCCGGTCGCGGATGCCGACGGGGGCGACCGCCTCGCGGGGCGGCGGAGGGGGCGAGTTGTCGACGTAGGTCTGCGCGGCCACCGGGGCGCCGACCCGCTTGCGGATCAGCCGCTTCACGATCACCACCCGCTCCCGGCCCTCGTGACGCAGCCGCACCTCGTCACCCACTCGCACGGAGTACGCGGGCTTCACCCGCTCCCCGTTCACATGGACGTGGCCGCCCCGGCAGGCGGCGGCGCCCACCGAACGCGTCTTGACCAGACGCACCGCCCAGATCCAGCTGTCGATACGGACCGTCTCCCCGGCGGCGAGCTCCGCTGCCTCGGCGGCGGCCACCGCGGCGGTGATGCCGGGGTCGGGCGCCGGTGCCCCGGGGGCGGTGGCCTCCGGTGTGCCGGCGGCCGGGTCCTGTGAAGCGAGTGCCATGCCGCCGACCCTAGCGCTCCGTCGCACCAGGCCGGTACGGCGTCCTCCGCCACTCCCACGCCCCGCCCCGGATGCGGCCCGCCCACGCACCCCGGAGGCTGTTGCCGAGGTCGCGCCGGGAGCGAGGAGGGGACATGGACACGGAGGCCGAGGCCGAGGAGCCGCCCCGGCACCGGCGGACGTTCACCTTTCCCAGCGCGCTCACGGTGCTCGCCTTCGTCACCATCGCGGTCTGGCTGCTCGCCTTCCTCGTCCCGCCGGGCCAGTACGACCGGAACGCGGCCGGCGCCCCCGTACAGGGGACCTACCACCGCGTCCGTGCCGGCGAGTCCTTCACCGACCGGCTCGACGACCTGTTCCTGTCCCCGGTGAACGGCCTCTACGGCCTCCGGGACCCGAAGACCGGACTGGTGGGGCCGGACCTGGCGGGGGAGCTGTACGGCGCGGCGGGGGTGTTCCTGTTCGTGCTGGCCATCGGCGCCTTCATCACCGTCGTGTTCGCCACCGGCGCGCTGGACCGGGGCATCGCCCGGCTCGCGCACCGGCTGCGGGACCGGGGAGCGCTGCTGATCGCCGGGATCATGGTGGTGTTCTCGGTGCTCGGCACCGTGGAGGGCTTCGCCGAGGAGACCCTCGGCTTCTACGGGCTCATCGTGCCGCTGATGCTGGCCCTCGGCTACGACCGGATGGTGGCCGTCGGCACGATCATCCTGGGCGCGGGCATCGGCGTGCTGTGCTCGACGGTGAACCCCTTCGCCACCGGCGTGGCCTCCTCGGCCGCCGACGTCTCCCTCGGCGACGGCATCTCGCTGCGGTTCGCGATGTGGGTGGTGCTGACGGCCGTGACGGTCGCCCACGTCATCCGGTACGCCCGGCGGGTGCAGCGCGACCCGGCCCGCTCCCTCACCGGTTTCCTGCCCGGTGACCGCGAGCACGCCACACAGGCGCCGCAGGCGGAACCGGAGCTGACCGGGCTGCACCGGGCGGTGCTGACCACGATGGTCCTGGTCTTCGCGTTCATGATCTTCTCCGTGGTGCCCTGGTCCAGCGCGCTCACCGGCGACGCGGACGCCACCCCGTACGGGTTCGAGCTGGACTGGTCCTTCCCGCAGCTCGCCGCGCTGTTCGTCTGCGCGGCCGTGCTGGTCGGACTGGTGGCGCGGATGGGGGAGCAGCGGCTCAGCGCCACGATCGTGCAGGGCGCGGCCGACTTCATCTCGCCCGCGCTGGTCATCGTGCTGGCCCGCGGCGTCACCGTGATCATGAACAACTCCCGGATCACCGACACCGTGCTGCACTCCATCGAGGGCGTGGTGCGGGGCACCTCGTCCGGTGTGTTCGCGGTCATCGTGTTCGTGGTCAACCTGCCGCTGGCCTTCCTCATCCCCTCCACCTCCGGCCACGCCACGCTCGCCATGCCCATCCTCGCCCCGCTGGCGGACTTCGCCGGGGTGTCCCGCGCGGTCGTCGTCACCGCCTGGCAGGCGTCCAGCGGCTGGATGAACCTCTGGGTACCGACCACCGCCGTCGTCATGGGCGGTGTCGCCCTGGCCAAGGTGGGCTACGACAAGTACCTGCGGTTCGCCTGGCCGCTGCTGGCCGTGCTGTTCGCGCTGATCTGCGGGTTCGTCGCACTGGGCGCGGCCGTCACCTGACCGGCCCGGGCTACCGTGAGGGACCGTGAGAGACATGGACGACAGCGGTGGCCTGGCCCGGCTGGACCGGCGCGTGAGCGAGTGCCGGGCCTGTCCCCGCCTGGTGGCGTGGCGCGAGGAGGTGGCCCGTACCCGGCGGGCCGCGTTCGCGGACCGGACGTACTGGGGGCGCCCGGTGCCCGGGTTCGGCCCGGCCGACGCCCGCCTGGCGGTCGTCGGACTGGCCCCCGCCGCGCACGGCGGCAACCGCACCGGCCGCATGTTCACCGGCGACCGCTCCGGCGACGTGCTCTACCAGGCCCTGTACGACCTGGGCCTCGCCTCCCAGCCGACCTCGGTCGCCGTCGACGACGGGCTGGAGCTGTACGGCGTCCGCGTCACCGCGCCCGTGCACTGCGCCCCGCCCGCCAACAGGCCGACGCCCGGCGAGCGCGACACCTGCCGGCCCTGGCTGGTGCGGGAGCTGAAGCTGCTCCGGCCGACGCTCCGGGCCGTCGTCGTGCTGGGCGCCTTCGGCTGGCAGGCGACGCTGCCCGCGCTCACCGAGGCGGGCTGGACCGTGCCCCGCCCCCGTCCCGCCTTCGGGCACGGCACCCACGTCCCGCTCGAAGGCGGCCTCGACCTCTTCGGCTGCTTCCACGTCAGCCAGCGCAACACCTTCACCGGCCGCCTCACCCCTCAGATGCTCCGAGAGACCCTGGGCGCGGCGGCCCGGGCGGCGGGCCTCGGCCGGTGACTCAGGGCTGCCAGACGTACCGCACGTCCGGCTCCCGTTCCTCGTTGTCCTGGCCGTCGGTGCGCTCGACGGCGACGAAGCCGTGGCGCTCGTAGAAGCGGTGCGCGGGCTCGTTCACCTGGAACGTCCACAGCGTCAGCCCGGACGGAACGCGCTCCTTGGCCAGCGCCACGAACCGGTCGCCGAGGCCGCGCCCGCGGTGGGCGGGGTCCAGGTAGAGCTGGGACAGCAGGCCCCCGTCGAGCACCATCATCCCGATGATCGCGCCCTCCTCCGCCTCGGCCACCCACGTCTCGTGCAGCGGGATCACCACGTCGCGGACGTAGGCGCGCACCGCGTCGTCGGAGTGGGGACGGACGACCGCCGGCAGGGCGGCGGCGAAGGAGCGCAGCCAGACGTCGGCCGTGGCGGGGGCGTCCGCCGGGGTGGCCCGACGCAGCAGGACCGTCATTCGCCCGCCTCCGGGATCGCGGCCGTGGCGGTGATCTCCACCAGCTGGCCGGTGTAGCCGAGACAGGCGACGCCCAGCAGGGTGGAGGAGTGCGGGCCCTTGCCGAGGCCGGACGCCTCCACCACCTCCCACACCGACGAGAGCACCGAGGGCTGGTCGCTCACCACGTACACCTCGGTCACCAGCACGTGTTCCAGGCCGCTGCCCACGGCCCGCAACTGCTCCCGCAGGTTGGCGATCACCTGCCCGGCCTGGGCCACCGGATCGCCGGGCCCGACCAGTGCGCCCTCCTCGTCCAGCGGAACCGCGCCCGCGAGGAAGGCGAGCCGGGTGCCCGCCTCCACCACGGAGGCATGGGAGTAGGTCGGCGGTGGCAAGAGACCGGGCACGGTGACACGGCGGATCATGGCGGCTCCCTGGAAGCGCGGGCGGACGACCGCCCATCATGGACCACCCGGAGTCGCCCGCGCATTCGAATATCGATCACAGTGAGGAGCCGCCGTGCCCGCCCCCTCGGACGCCGATTTCCTGTCCGCCACCGCCGACCGGCTGGCCGGGCTGCCCACCGTGCGCGCCGTCGCGCTCGGCGGGTCGCGGGCCCAGGGCACCCACACCGAGGACAGCGACTGGGACCTCGCCGTGTACTACCGGGGTGACTTCGACCCGGACGACCTGCGCGCCCTCGGCTGGGAGGGCGAGGTCTCCGAGATCGGCGGCTGGGGCGGCGGGGTGTTCAACGGAGGGGCGTGGCTCACCGTCGACGGCCGCCGGGTCGACATCCACTACCGGGATCTCCGCAGCGTCGAGCACGAGCTGGCCGAGGCGGAGCAGGGCCGTTTCCGGGTCGAGCCGCTGCTGTTCCACCTGGCCGGGATCCCCACGTACCTGATCGTCGCCGAGCTGGCCGTCAACCGGGTGCTGCGCGGCACCCTGCCCCGCCCCGCCGCCTATCCGGAAGCGCTGCGCCGCACCGCCCCCGCGCGCTGGCGGGACACCGCCCGCGCCACCCTCGGCTACGCCCGCGCCGGCCACGCCCCGCACGGGCGGCTCACCGAGGTCGCCGGTGCGCTGGCCACCGCCGCGGCCCAGGCCGCGCACGCGGTGCTGGCCGAGCGCGGGGAATGGATCACCAACGAGAAACGGCTGCTGGAACGTGCCGGACTGCGCCGGATCGACGAGGTGACCGGCGCCCTCACCCCCGGCGACCTGGAACGCGCGGTGACCGAGGCCGAGGAGATCCTGCTCACGCCCCAGCGACACCTTTCACCTCCCCGAAACCCGCGCGTCGCACCCACCACCGCGCCACCCTCTACCCTGGAGTGACGCCCCACTCGGCCACCGTCGTCCGAAGGCCCCCGCCCTCGTCCGAACAGGAGCCCCGTGTCGCGTCCCGCCGTCCGGTCACTTCCGCCCTGGCTGGCCCACGCCTTCCGCGCCCAGCGCGGCCCCGTGCCCTGGAGCGCGATGGCCCGGGGCGCTCTCGCCGCCGGACCGCTGCTGGTCGCCGGGATGCTCGCCGGACAGACCGCCGAGGGCGTCCTCGCCGCGATCGGCGCGATGCTCGCCGGGATCAACGACCGCCCCGGCAGCCGGCGCGCCGCCGTCGACCGTCTCGGCACCCCCGCCCTGGCCGGAGCCCTCGGCCTGCTCGCCGGCACCTACGGCGGACAGCACCTGTCGGCCGTGCCGCTCACCCTCGCCCTGACCGTGCTCGGCCTGCTGGCGGGCTCGATCAGCGCCGTCGGCCCGGTCGCCTCGGCGGCCGGCACCCAGCTCCTCGTCACCGCCGCCGTCGGCGCGGGTACCCCCGCCGGGCCGCCCGCGTGGCAGGGCGCCCTCGCCTTCCTCGCCGGAGCCTTCTGGCTGATCCTGCTCCGCCTCGCCCTGCCCACCCCCGGCTCCCTCGCGGGCGACTTCCGCTTCGACGGCGAACGCAAGGCGGTGGCCGACGTGTACGACGCCGTCGCCGCCCTCCTCGACGCGGCCGGCACCGACACCGCCCCCGCCCGCCGGGCCGCGCTCACCGCCGCCCTCGACCACGCGCAGGACGCCCTCGCCGGCCCCCGGCTCCGCCGCCGCGCCGCCTCCGCCGCCGAACGCCGCCTGCACGCCCAGTACCGGGCCGCGCTGCCCCTGGGCGAGGCCGCCACCGCCCTCGCCTGGGCCGGCGACCCGCTCTGCGCGCGGGCCTCGGCGGGCCCCCGCAGGCTCGCCGCAGCCGTCCGCGACAACACGGCCGCCGGGCCGCTGCCCGCCCCCACGCGTGCCGCCCCCGCCCTGCGCGCCCTCGACGACGCCCTGCTGCGCGCCGCCGAGGCGTTCGACCGCGCCGGAAGCGCCCGCCCCCTCACCCGGGGCCGGCGCGGCGGCCTACGCGGCGCCCTGCGGGCGATGTCCGGCACGGCGGGCCGCGAGTACGGGCTGCGCGTCGCCCTCTGCTTCGGCGCCGGAGCCGGTATCGCGCAGGCGCTGCACCACACCGGCTGGTACGGCAGCCACCCGCACTGGTACTGGCTGCCGCTGACCGCCGTCTTCCTCGTCAAGCCCGACCTCGGCCCGCTGGTCTCCCGTGTGCTGTGCCGGGCCGCCGGGACCGTGCTCGGCGCGCTGGTGTTCGCCGGCCTGGCCGCGCTGCTGCCCAGCCCGGCGGGGCTGATCGTGCTGGTCACGGTGTGCGGCGCGCTGCTGCCCGTCTCCACCCGTCACTTCGCCGCGCTGACCGCCGTCGTCACGGTGCTCGTGCTCGCACTGGTCATGGCCGGCGGGGAACCGCAGGCGTGCCTCGGCCGGATCGCCGAGACCATGGTGGCCTGCGCGCTGGTCCTGATCGTCGGCCACCTGCCGATGCCGGGCCGCCAGGGCGCCGGCGTACGGGCCCGGCTCGCCGCCGCCGGGGACGCCGCGCACGCCTATCTCGTGCACGTCCTCGCCGAGACCGGCGACCACACCGAACGCTGGGCGCTGCGCCGCGAGGCGTACCGCGCCCTCGCCGAGGCCCGTACCGCCATCGCCGTCTCCGCCGCCGAACTGCCCGCCCTGGCCCGGCACACGCGAGGCACCGACCAGGTGGCCGCCGCGCTGGAACGGCTCGTGGACACCACCACCGCCTGCGCGGTCCACCTCGACGACACCGGCCGCCTCACCCCCCGGCACACCGGGCAGCTCCGGTCGGCGCTGCGGGAACTGGAGGCCGGGGGCCGCGACTGGACCGGACTCGGCACGGCCGCGTAGCCGGCTGCCGCCCGCGGGAAAGAAGTCCGCCCCGCGCCGATGAGTTGTGCCCCCGTCCGCGGTCAGCACCCCGGACGGACCGTCGGACAGGAGGACTCATGTCGCTTCCGGAGATCGTCAGCCGCGAGCGGTGGCGGACGGCACGCGAGGAGTTACGGCGCAAGGAGCTGGCCCTCGAGCGCGCACGGGCCGCGCTCGACGCCGAACGGCGGCGGCTGCCCATGGTCGAGGTCTCCGACGAGTACGTCTTCGAGGGCGGTGACGGCAAGGCCACCCTGCTCGACCTGTTCGGTGACCGTGCCCAGCTCGTCGTGCACCACTTCATGTTCGCGCCGCAGCAGGAGGCCGGCTGCCCCTGCTGCGCGGCCTTCCTCGACCAGATCGGCCCCCTCGCCCATCTGCGGGCCCGCGACACCGCCTTCGCGGCCGTCTCGCTCGCGCCCTTCACCCGGCTGCTGCCCTTCAAGGCGCGGATGGGCTGGACCGTGCCGTGGTACTCCTCATGCCACAGCGACTTCAACCGCGACTTCGAGGCGACCGTGGACCGCGACGGCGCCCCCGCCGAACGCCCCGGCCTGAGCTGCTTCCTGCGCGACGGCGACCGGATCCTCCACACCTACTCGGTGTACGACGAGGCCCTGGACGGCATCGGCGCCTTCTCCGGCCTGCTCGATCTCACCGCCCTCGGCCGCCACCCGCGCGGCGGCGACCGGCTCCGCCTGCACGACGAGTACGACCACTGACCGCACGGTGCCGTCCGGTGTCCGTCCGGGCACCGGGAGCGCCCGCCGCCGTCCCCGCGGCGAGCGGAGGCACCCGTTCGGCTGTGAACCGGTGCCGGCTGTGTCCCAGTCCCGTCACCGGGCGAGGCGAGCACCCCTTCCAGCGCGTCGGCTCCGGTAAGCACGACGCTGGACTGGAGGTGCGAGACGGTGATGGGGCGGACGGTGCTCGAACGCTTTCCCGCGGGCGGCCCGCGCGGCTCATGGCCCGCGGAGGAGTTCGCGCACGCGCGACGGCAGGAAGGGATGCCGGCCGAGGTCGTGATGGACCTGGCGACCGACGCCTTCCTGGTGATCCTGCGCGACGCCGAGGGCGTGGACCGTCCCGCGCGGAGCCGGCTCAGCCGGTCCTCGGCGCGGGAGCGGGGGCGGTGAACTGCCCGGCTTGGAGCGCGTACAGCTCCGCGTACACCCCGCCCCGCGCGAGCAACTCGTCCGGGGTGCCGGACTCCACCAGCCGGCCACGCTCCAGCACATGCACCAGATCCGCGTGCCTGACCGAGGTGCCGGGCCAGTTCCAGGCTGGACGCCAGCATGCCGGGCAGTCGTCGCACCATCGAGCGCAGGCTCAGCTCCAGGAACGCGTCGGCGTGCTCGTTCCACCCCATGTCGTACCGGAGGGGGCCGCCGAAGAGCAGCCGCTCCGACTCGGAGACCTCCGGGCCGTCCGGGTCCTTCGACTCGCCTTGCCTCTTCCGCCCCCGTCGCTGCCGCACCGCGGACCTCCCGCTCGCCGTGACCGAACGGCCACTATCCCGGCGGGCGCCCGGCACGGGCAGAGCGCGAGCGGGGGCAAAGGGGGCGTACGGGGGTGCGCGTGGACAGGCACCCGGGCTGCCGCACCGGGTCCCGCACGGTGTGCGCGTGCCGTCAGGCCGGTATGGGGCGGGACCAGTCCGGGGTGGTGCCGGTGACCCGGCACAGGGCCAGGTACAGCGGGATCGGCGGGGTGTAGGGGATCGTGCCGGCCGGGCGGTGCAGCAGACGGGCGGTGCGGGGGACGGGGGCGCCGGGGGCGTACTGAGCCGGGGCGGGCCAGGGGAGCGCGTAGTCGGAGTCGGCCGGGACGAGCCACCACCAGCGCCCGCCCTCGGCGTACACGCAGCCCACCCGGGGGAGCCGGGGGACTATCAGGGCGGCCAGGCGGTCGGGCACGGCGACGGCGTCGCAGCCGAGCGGGGCGGTCATGCCCTCCGGTACCGCCGGCCCGGGGACCCGGTCCGGAGCGGGGAGGCCGCGTCCGAGCCGTACCAGGGTGTTCATGCCGAGCGGCCGCCCGGCGGCGCCGGTCACGGCCGGCTCCGGGCTTCGGCCCGTTCGGCGGCGTGGACGTACTGCTCGGGCACCCGGATGTGGCGGGCGGGGGCGGAGCGCACGTCCTCGCCGGGAGCACGGGCGGGGTCGGGCTTGCCGCGCGTCCCCCAGCCGAGGTCGCGGCGGGGCTCGGTGGCGGTGCGGGTGCCGGCGCAGGTGTCCGTGCGCACCGGGGTGCCGGGCAGGCCGCCCGCGGTGGGACCGCGGTCCAGCTCGGCCCAGACGAGCAGGCCCGGTCCGTACTCCTGGGCACCCCAGGCGCGGCACAGTGCGGCGACGAGAAGCAACCCCCTCCCGTGCTCCTCGTCGGGCCGCTGTTGTGCCGGGTGGGGCTCACCGGGGCCACACCCCTCATCCCGCACGGCTATGCGCACCATGCCGTCGTGGTCGGCCAGTTCGCACACCACGCGACTGCTCGCGGTGTGCACGACGGCGTTGGTGACCAGTTCGGAGACGACCAGGACCGCGCTCTCACAGGTGTCCGCGCACACCGACCAGTCGGCGAGCCGGGTCCGCGCCAGGCGTCTGGCGCGGGCCGGTGAACCCGGATGCGCGGCCAGCTCGAAACGGAACCGGCGGCCGGTCCCGGCCGTTGCCGGTTCCCGAGCGACGCCGGGACGGGAACGGTCTGCGGCGGAGTCTGTTCCTAAGGGCGCGGACGGAATCACGCTTGCCACTATCTCCCCGCCGTGAACACTTGGCAAGTGCCACTCTGAAAAATGCAGAGTGCGGTATGACGCGGTGAACGGCCGTGGCACACTGCTCGCAACAGCACCTCGCGCGGCGCCAATTGGAACCCTCGCCGATCCGTCCGGATCGCCGAGCCGGTCTTCGAACGGCGCCGCAGGGCTGTCGGGGTCCCTTCTCCAGGTATCCCCGCCCGAGGCAACCGGTATCCCATTCGTCGGAGGTGGCAACGTGAGCGAACCGCGGTCCGCGCCGACCGTCGGTCAGGTGGTCCTCGGCCGCCGCCTGCTGGACCTGCGGGAACGCGCCGGGCTCAAGCGCGAGGAGGCCGCCCGCGTCCTCCGCGTCGCCCCCGCCACCGTGCGCCGCATGGAGATGGCCGAGGTCTCCCTCAAGATCCCCTACCTCCAACTCCTGCTGAGGTCCTACGGCGTCCCGGACGACGAGGCCGAACTCTTCGTCCAACTCGCCGAGGAGGCCAACCGGCCCGGCTGGTGGCAGCGGTTCCACGACATCCTGCCCGGCTGGTTCTCGATGTACGTCAGCCTGGAGGGCGCCGCCGCGCTCATCCGCTCCTACGAGCCGCACTTCGTCCCCGGCCTGCTCCAGACCGAGGACTACGCGCGCGGGGTGCTCAGATCCGGAGCCGTCGGCCAGACCAGCCCCGACGACATCGAGCGCCACGTAGATCTCCGGATGCGCCGTCAGGAACTCCTCACCCGCTCCGACGCGCCGCGCTTCTGGGCCGTGATGGACGAGACCGCCCTGCGCCGCCCGGTCGGCGGCCCCGAGGTGATGCGCGCCCAGCTCGACAAACTCCTGGAGGCCACGACGCTGCCCGGCGTCACCCTCCAGGTGGCCCCGTTCGCCAACGGGCCGCATCCGGGCACGTACGGCCCCTTCGTACTGTTCCGGTTCGCCATGCCCGAACTCCCGGACATGGTCTACAGCGAGTACCTGACCGGCGCCGTCTACCTCGACGCGCGTTCCGAGGTGGCGACCCACCTGGAGGTCATGGACCGCATGGCGGCACAGGCCGCCACGGCACAACGCACGAAGGAGATCCTGCGGGATCTCCGCAAGGAGCTGTGAATGGATCGCATCAATCCGCGCCGCCGCGTCTACAACGGCATGCCCGCGCGGGAGCTGGGCGCCGTGGGCTGGCACAAGCCCTGGAGCGGCGGCAACGGCGGCAACTGCCTGGAGGCCATGAAGCTGGCCGACGGCCGCATCGCCGTACGCCAGTCCACCGACCCGGACGGTCCCGCGCTGATATACACCACCGCCGAGATGACCGCCTTCATCGAGGGCGCGAAGGCGGGAGAGGCGGACTTCCTGCTCTCCTGACCGGCCGTCACTGCTTTTTGACTCTGCGCACCACCCCCGCCCCGCCCCCTTCCCCGCCCCCTCCCCGCCGCCTTCCGTGCGTCCGGCCGCCGGCTACATCGCCATCGGCCGGTCGTTCGGCGAGATGGGTGCCTCCAGCCACGACTCACCCATCAGGTACCGGTCCACGGCCGCCGCCACCGCCCGGCCCTCAGCGATGGCCCACACCACGAGCGACTGACCGCGCGCCGCGTCCCCGGCGGCGAACACACCCGGCACGTTCGTGGCGAACGTTCCGTCCCGCGCGAGCGTGCCGCGCGGCTCCGTCTCCAGCCCCAACTGGTCGATGAGGCCGTCCGTGCGGTCCGGCCCGGAGAATCCGAGCGCCAGCAGCACCAGGTCGGCCGGCAGCACCCGCTCCGTGCCGGTCACCGGCTGCCGCCGCTCGTCCACCTCCACCAGGTGCAGCTCCTTCACCCGCCCGCGGCCGTCTGCGGTGAACCGGAGCGTGGACGCCGCGAACAGCCGCGCGTCCGCGTCCGCCGCCGGAGCGGTCCGCAGCTCGGCCGCCTCCTCGTGCGCACCGGAGAGACGGTAGAGCTTCGGGTACGTCGGCCAGGGTTCCGCCTCCGCGTCCCGCTCGGCACCCGGCCGGGCGTAGATGTCCAGCTGGGTCACGGACGCGGCGCCCTCGCGCACCGCCGTCCCCAGACAGTCGGCCCCGGTGTCCCCGCCACCCACGATCACCACATGCCGTCCGGCCGCCGACAGGGGGTTGGCCTCCAGGTCGCCCGCGCACACCCGGTTGGCCGGCGGCAGGTACTCCATGGCCTGGTGGACCCCGGTCAACTCCCGCCCTGGCACGGGCAGTTCCCGCCATGCCGTGGCTCCGGTGGCGATCACCACCGCGTCGTACCGCGCCCGCAGCTCCGGTCCTGGCACGTCCCGGCCGACCGCCGTCGACGTACGGAACCGCGTCCCCTCCGCCCGCATCTGCTCCAGGCGCCGGTCCAGAAAGCGCTTCTCCATCTTGAACTCGGGGATGCCGTACCGCATCAGCCCCCCGATGCGGTCGTCCCTCTCGTACACCGCCACGGTGTGCCCGGCCCGTGTGAGCTGCTGCGCGGCGGCCAGGCCGGTCGGCCCGGACCCGATCACCGCGACCGTCCTCCCGGACAGCCGGTCCGGCGGCCTGGGTGGCACGAACCCCTCCTCCCAGGCCCGCTCGGCTATCGCCCACTCCACGTTCTTGATCGTGACGGCGGGCTGGTTGATGGCCAGCACACACCCCGCCTCGCAGGGCGCCGGGCACAACCGGCCTGTGAACTCCGGGAAGTTGTTCGTCGCGTGCAGCCGCTCGCTCGCCGCGCGCCAGTCCGACCGGGCCACCAGGTCGTTCCACTCGGGGATCAGGTTCCCCAGCGGACACGCGTCGTGGCAGAAGGGAATCCCGCAGTCCATGCACCGGTTCGCCTGCGCACCGACGATCGGCAGCAACGCCCCCGGCACGTAGACCTCGTCCCAGTCCCGGACCCGCTCCACCACGGGCCGCCGCGGCCATTCCTGGCGCGGTGTGCTCATGAACCCCTTGGGATCGGCCATGCGCGTCTTCCTCGCGGACGTGTACCGGGGTACGGCGGCGGCCGGGAGTGCCACGGTCCCCGCGGCATCGGGCGGCGGTCATCCGGTGACCACCCGGCACCCGGGCGACGCGGTCCCGGTGTCCTTCCGGCCACGATACGTCGCCACCGAGCCTCGCGCAGGGTGGCGGACGCCACCTTCCCGCACTCCTCACACCACCGGTCCGCCCCGGCGAACCACCGCTCCCTGGCCCCACTCCCGTCACACCTCTCCCTGTTCCCGTCCCGGCTCCACCACCTCCCGCGCGGGCTGCTCCCGCCACTCCCGCAGCACTCCCGCCACCGCCCCGTTGATCCGCTCGCGCGCCTCGCGCCGGGGCACCCCGCTCATCAGCAGCGCGTCGTACGGCGTGTCCAGATGCCGTACCGAGGCCGCCACCGCCGAGGTCACCGCGGCCTCCGACAGCGCCCGCCCGGCCGCGCTCCGCCCGACCCGCCCGCTGCCCCGCAGGGCCGCGTGCCCGGCGACCGCCCGCGCCCGGCCGGCCGGACAGCCGGGGAAGAGCCGCCCGATCTCCGCCGCGAACCGTGCCACGAAACGCTCGTCCTCCGCCGCCCGGCGCCGCGCGTCCCGTGCCCGGCGACGCCGGCGGACCTCCGCGTCCGCCAGGCACCGCTCCTCCGCCCGCGCCAGCGCGGCCCCCTCCACCAGCAGGCCCTGGCGCTCGTAGCGGCCACGCCGCCGCGCGAACCGCACCACCACCGCCGACAACGCGCTCTCCTGCCGCGCCCTGCGGGTCAGCGCGGCGTCCCCGCGCGGCAGGAACACCAGGTGCCCCAGATCCGCGCAGTCGAGGCAGCGCGGAACCCCGTCCTCCAGCACCAGCAGCGCCAGCGGCCCCTGCCGGCAGGCCGCGCAGTGCTTCCGCCGCCGCGGCTGCACCACGACCGGGCCGCCCCCGGCGCCGGGCGGCGCGGGGGAGAGACGCTCCACGGGACGGTGTGCACCTGCGGGACGTGCCATACGCGGTTCATTCCCCGCCACAGGCCTGCCCTCCCGCACAGGACGGGGCAGTTGCTGCCTCCCTGCTTTCCGTCCCCTTCCGGCTTCCCGGCATCATGGGCGTGTGCGACTCGAAGCGATCACCTGGGAGCGGCTGGCAGAACGGCTCGCCGACCGCATCCTGGCGCTGGAGCCCGCCGACGGCAGCCCCTGGACGCGGGTGGGCCTCGACGGAGCGCCCGCCGCCGGGCCGGGTGACCTCGCCACCCGGATCTCCGAGGCGCTCCGGGTGCGCGGGCGGTCCTCCCTGGTCGTCGGCGCCGAGGGCTTCCTGCGGCCCGCCTCCCTCCGCCTGGAGCACGGGCGGCGCGACGAGGAGTCCTACTACAGCGGCTGGTTCGACACCGGTGCGCTGTGGCGCGAGGTCCTCGGCCCCCTGGACGCCGGAGGAGACGGGCGGGTACTGCCCGACCTGTGGGACCCGGTCACCGACCGCGCCACCCGCAGCTCCTACGTGCAGCTACCGCCCGGCGGGGTGCTGCTCCTGCACGGGCCCCTCCTTCTGCGGCACTGGTTCCCCTTCGACCTGTCCGTCCACGTCCTGCTGTCTTCCGGCGCCCTGCGCCGCCGCACCCCCGACACCGACCACTGGACCCTCCCCGCCTTCGCCCGCTACGAGACGGAGACCGACCCGGCCGCCGCGGCCGACGTGGTCGTGCGCGCCGACGACCCCCGGCACCCCGCCTGGAACGGCTGACCGCGCCTGCCGGCCCCGGCGGCCGGGCGGATCAGAACCAGCCGTTGCGCCGGAAGCCCCGCCACAGCGCGACACAGGCCAGTGCGGTGATGCCCATGATCACCGGATAGCCGTAGTGCCAGCGCGCCTCCGGCATGTACGTGAAGTTCATGCCGTAGACCCCGCAGACCATCGTCGGCACCGCGACGATCGCCGCCCAGGCCGTGATCTTCCGCATGTCCTCGTTCTGCGCGACCGTCACCTGGGCCAGGTGCGCCTGAAGGATGGAGTTGAGCATCTCGTCGAACGCGGCGATCTGGTCCTTGGCCCGTATCAGATGGTCCATCACATCACGGAAGTACGCCTGTATCTCCGGATCGACCACCCTCATCGGCCGCGTCGCCAGGTCCTCCACCGGGCGCACCAGTGGTACCGCGGCCCGCTTCAGTTCGAGCAGTTCGCGCTTGAGCTGGTAGATCCTTCCCGGATCGGCGCGCCCGCCCTCCTCCGAGAAGACGTCCGTCTCGACCTGCTCGACATCACCCTGCACCGCGTCCGTGACGTTCAGATACTCGTCCACCACGTGGTCCGCGACGGCGTGCAGCACCGCCGAGGGGCCCTTGGCGAGCTGACGCGGGTGCGACTCCAACTCCTCGCGCAGCGGCCCCAGCGAGCCATGGCGGCCGTGCCGCACGGTGATGACGAAGTCCTCGCCGACGAACACCATGATCTCGCCGGTGTCCACCACCTCGCTCGTCGCCGTCAGCTTCTCGTGCTCCACGTAACACACCGTCTTCAGCACCGCGAAGAGCGTGTCGCCGTACCGCTCCAGTTTCGGCCGCTGGTGGGCCTCCACCGCGTCCTCCACCGCCAGCGGGTGCAGGTCGAAGAGCTCGGCGACATCGGTGAACTCCTCTGCGGTCGGCTCGTGCAGACCGAGCCAGACGAAGCCGTCGCCGGTGTTGCGGACCGTCTTCAGCGCCTCGACCACATCGGCGGAGCCCGGCACGCGTATGCCGTCCTGATACATCACGCAGTTCACGACCGAGGAACCCAGCGGTGACCTGGCCGGGTGGCTCAGGTCCACACGCGGCCGGCGCCGGGTCATACCGGCGACCTTGCGCAGGCCGCCGACCTTGCCCAGCTTCGTGACTTTCCGCAGATTCCCCGCCATCGACATCTGGATCTCCTTGCCTGGATCTCCGCACCGACACGTCTCGTGCCGTGCCCGGTCAGTCTGCCAGTCCGCCGAGAAGGCCGGGAAAGCCTGTGGGAACATCAGGTTCCGTTTGATTCCAGCCTGTGGACGGAGGGTCGGCCGCCGCCCACCCGGCGACCGGCTGGGACGATGCCGGCATGACGTCATCGGACGGATACCTCCTGGACAACCGGCAGACCGAGGCGGGCGAGCGCTTCGACGCCTTCGCCTCACTCTTCGACCCCACCACGTTCCGCCACCTCGAACGACTCGGTATCGGTCCCGGCCTGCGCTGCTGGGAGGTCGGCGCCGGCGGCACCTCCGTCGTCTCCTGGCTCGCCCGGAAGGTCGGGCCGACCGGCACCGTCCTCGCCACCGACATCGACACCTCGCGCCTGGAGGCCGTGGCCCGGCCGCCGGTGGAGGTCCGTACCCATGACGTGGGCGCCGAGGAACCGCCGGGCCACGGCTTCGACCTGGTGCACGCCCGGCTCGTGCTCGTCCACGTACCGGACCGGGAGCGGGCGTTGCGTTCCATGATCGACGCGCTGCGGCCCGGCGGCCGGCTGCTGGTCGAGGACGCCGACCCGGCGCTGCAACCCCTGACCTGCCCCGACGAACACGGGCCCGAGGAACGGCTGGCCAATCGCCTCCGCCAGGGCTTCCGCCGGCTCCTCGCCGAGCGCGGCGCCGACCTCTCCTACGGGCGCCGGCTGCCGCGGCTGCTCCGTGAGGCCGGGCTGCTGCATGTCGGGGCCGACGCGTACTTCCCGCTCACCTCACCGGCGTGCAGCGCGCTCGAACTGGCCACGGTCCGGCAGATCCGGGACCGCCTGGTCGAAGCGGGACTCGCCACCGACGAGGACATCGACCGCCACCTCGCCAACGTCGCGGCGGGCGGCATGGATCTGGCCACGGCGCCGATGATCTCGGCGTGGGGGCGCAAGGTCTGAGCGACGCCTGCCTCAGAGGGCGCGCGGCGCAGGCCGGTCGCCGTCCGGGCGCGGCGGCCGGCCGCCCACCCGCTCCACCGCCCGCGCCCCCGCCCGGCACCCCCGTTCGGCCGCGACCTCCGCCCGGGCACCCGCCACCAGAGCCGCGAGGAACGCGCCGGTGAACGCGTCCCCGGCACCCGTGCTGTCCGTCGGCCGGGCCGGCACCGCCGGAATCCGGGCGCTCACCACCCCCGACCGCGCCACCAGCGCCCCCTCCGCCCCCGACTTGGCCACCACCAGCGGCCCGAACCCGCTCAACTCCGCCGCCGCCTCGGCCCAGTCGGGCAACCCGGTCAGCAGGCACGCCTCGTCCCGGCTGGGCAGCAGCACGTCGCACTGCCTGGCGAACTCCAGGTACCGGTCCGGCCCGAACCGCGCGATGAACCCCGCAGAGGCCGGATCCAGGCTGACCCGCACCCCGCGCGCCCGCGCCGCCACCAGAGCGGTCTCGGCCAGCGCCCGGCTGGAGCCGGCGAACAGCAGGTACCCCGACAGGTGCAGCCGGGCCACCCCGTCGAGCAACTCCTCCGACCAGTCGGCCGGTTCGATTCGCAGCGAAGCCCCGCTGGAGGTGAGGAACGTGCGCTCGGCCGCCGCCTCGCCGTCGACCAGACAGATGACCGTGCCGGTCGGCGCCACCGGGTCCACCACCAGCCGTGACCGCACCCCGGCCGCCAGCAGCTCCCGCTCGTGCCACCGCGCCGCGTCCGCGCCCACCCGCGCCAGCAGCCGCACGTCCGCGCACCCCGCGTCGGCCGCCCAGCACGCCACATTGGCGCCCGCGCCCCCCGGCAGGGTCCGGATCACGGCGGCCGTGTCGGTGCGCGCGGCCAGCGGTCCCCGGTGCCGGGCCACCACGTCGGTGATCACGTCCCCGACGACCAGCAGCCCTCCCGCCGGACCGCCGGTCACCTCCTCGCCCAGGCCGTGGCGATCCGCGCCGCCAGCTCCACGTTGCCGCGCACCGCGGCCAGGTTGGCCCGCAGCGACGCCCCGTCCGTGTGCCGGACGAGATGGGCCAGCAGGAACGGCGTGACGGCCTGGCCGGTGATCCCCTCCTGCTCACAGGCCCGCAGCGCCTCCGCCAGCACGCGCGCGTGCAGCTCGGGATCTAGCTGCCGCTCCGGCGGGACCGGATTGGCCACGATCAGCGCCGACTCCGGCCCGCCGAGCGAGTCCTGCGCCCGCATGACCTCGGCGACCTGCTCCGGGTCCCGCAGCGTCCAGTCCACCGGATGGCCCGAGTCGGACAGGTAGAAGCCGGGGAAACGCTCGGTCCGGTAACCGGCGACGGCCACACCCAGGGTCTCCAGCCGCTGCACGGTGGCCGGTACGTCCAGGATCGACTTCACGCCCGCGCACACCACGGTGATCCGGGTCCGGGCCAGCAGCCCGAGGTCGGCCGACTCGTCCTGGGTCGCCGTCCACTGACGGTGCACCCCGCCCAGCCCGCCGGTGGCGAACACCCGGATGCCGGCCAGTGCCGCCAGCCGTGCCGTCGCCGACACCGTGGTCGCTCCGCTCGCCCCGGACGCCATGGCGAGCGGCAGGTCCCGGTGGCCCAGCTTGCGGATGCCGTCCTCGTTGGCGACCCGCTCCAACTGGCCCTTTTCCAGACCGGCATGGGGCTTCCCGTCGAGCACGGCGATCGTCGCGGGCACGGCCCCCTCGCGTCGGACCACGTCCTCCAGCTCCAGCGCCACCTGGAGATTGCGCGGGCGTGGCAGCCCGTGCGCGATGATCGTGGACTCCAGGGCCACCACCGGTCTTCCGGTGCCCGTCGCCTCCCGGACCTCCTCCGACAACACCAGCACCACGCGCCCGCCTCCCGTCAGTCGCCTCCCCTCATTCCTGGCGGACGCGGCCGCCGGCCAAACGCCGGGCCCCGGAATCGGCGGGGAGTCGCCGTCAGAACAGCGGCTCGGGCAGCACGCCCTCCAGCGCGAGCAACCGCCGCTTCGTCTCCAGCCCGCCGCCGAAACCCCCGATCCCGCCGTCGCTCTCCACCACCCGGTGGCACGGCACCACGACCGGCAGCGGGTTGGCGCCCATCGCGGTTCCCACCGCCTGCGCTCCGCCCGGCCGGCCCGCCCGCCGGGCCAGCTCGCCGTAGCCGACCACCGTGCCGTACGGGACGCCGTGGGCCAGCTCGCGCAGCACCGCCCGGTTGAAGCCCGAGACCAGCGACCAGTCCAGGGGCAGGTCGAAGTCCTTGCGCTCGCCCGCCATGTAGGCGTCGACCTGGCGTATCGCCTCGGCCAGCAGGGGCGCGCCCGGCTCCCCGACCGGCTCGGTTCCGTACCGCGCCGCAAGCCGTCTCAGCGCGCGCTCGCACACCGGGCCGGTGGCGTGGAAGACCACGTTGACCAGTCCCTGACCGCTCGCGGCCAGCAGCAGCGGGCCGATACGGCTGTCCACGACCGCCCACACGACCCGCTGCCCGTCCTGCTCCCGGCTGTCCATGCCGGCCACGTTACGGCCCGCCACTGACAGCGGGTCGCGACGCGGGGATCAGTCGTCGCTCAGGGCCGCGCGCACCACGTCCGGCTTGTTGGTGATGACGCCGTCGACGCCGTAGCCCCGGACCTTCCGCGCCGTGGCCGCGTCGTTCACCGTCCAGGCGAAGAGCCGGAGGGGCTTGCCGTGCGGCCCCTTCAGCGCGTGTGCGGTCGAGACGTAGCTCGCGGAGAGGTCCGCGTACGCCGGGTTGACCAGGTCGGCGAAACGGGCGTACCCGCCCAGCTCGGCGACCTTCGGGCGGCCCAGGTAACCGGTGGTCAGCGCGGGCCTGAGCCGGTGCACGGTACGGATGCTGTCCGCGCTGAAGCTCTGCACGATCAGGCGGCTCCGGTGCGCGGGGTCCAGCCAGCCCTCGTTGCTCAGGGTGGTGAGGACCTGTGCCTCGATGCCCGGGTACAGCTCGGGGTTCTTGACCTCCAGCAGCAGCTTCTCGTGGTTGTGCTCGACCCGGCGCATGTAGCGCTCCAGCGTCGGCACGCGCGCGCCCGCGTAGGCGGGGGAGAACCAGCTCCCCGCGTCCAGCCGGGCGATCTCGGCCGCCGTGAAGTCCTTCACCTTCCAGGGCGCGCGGCCGGGGAAGACGTCCTCGACGTCCGTGGTGCGCGCCAGGCTGTCGTCATGGATGACGACCAGCTTGCCGTCCTTGGTGCGCTGCACGTCGTTCTCCACCCAGGAGAAGCCCAGCCGTGCCGCCCTGTCGATGGAGGACAGCGTGTTCTCGGGCGCGTACGCGGAGGCCCCGCGGTGGGCGACCACCGTGGGCTGGACCGTCCGGGCCGGCCGGCCGTCGGAGCCGGGGCTGAGCAGGACCGCCGCCCCCAGGGCCGCGGTGGCCACGGCGGCGACTGCGTGCGCGTACATGCGTACTCCTCACGTCCGGCGAATACCAACAGCACCAGGGTGACAGCAGAGCGTCAACGGCACAGGGGCGCGGAAACGGCCACACGATGAACGGCGATGCCCAACTCCGCACACCGGTGCCGCACAAGTGGGGTGAAGCCGTGGTTCTTTGCCGGAAATTCATTCGACCATTCCGGTGGCGGCCATACTCTCTCCGACAGCCCCGGCCACCGCAGCGGTGCCTGACAGGGGGAACATCGCGTCGGCTGAGGGACGCGAGAAGGCGAGGGAAAGCCGGGCATGCGAGGCACGATCGACGGATTCAGCTACGGGGTGGTCACGCCCCTGGTGGGCTACCTGATGGCCTGCCTGGGCGGCGCCCTCGGCTTGCGCTGCACCACCCGGTCCCTGCTGGTCACGCACTCGTGGCGGCCCGCGTGGCTGGCCCTGGGCTCGACCGCGATCGGCTCCGGCATCTGGACCATGCACTTCATCGCCATGATGGGCTTCTCCATCGACGGGACACCGGTCCGTTTCGACAAACCGATGACCTTCGCCAGCCTCGGCCTGGCCATCGTCATGGTGGGCGTCGGGATCTTCATCATCGGCTACCGGGGCGCCACCGGCGCCTCGCTCGTCACCGGGGGCACGATCACCGGTCTGGGCGTCGCCTCGATGCATTACCTGGGCATGGCCGGCATGCGCTTCGACGGAGAGTTCACCTACGACATCACCGGCGTCGTCGCGTCCGTGGTCATCGCCGTCGTGGCCGCCACCGTCGCCCTCCGGGCCGCCGGGCACGTCAGGGGATGGCGGGGCAGTATCGGCGCCAGCCTGGTCATGGGTCTCGCCGTCAGCGGCATGCACTACACCGGGATGGCCGGACTCACCGTCCACCTCCACGGCACCCCCGACGCCGTCACCGGCGGCTCGTCGGCCGCCGTGCTCGTGCCGATCCTCATCGGACCGCTCGCCCTCCTGCTCCTCGCAGCCGTCGTGGTGATGTTCGATCCCCTGATGGTCAAGGGGGCGCCGCTGCGCGTCCCCGAGGAAGTCAAGCCGGGCGTCCCGGCCGCGACCGTAACCTCCCATCAGCGCGTTCGCCCGCCGCAGCGGGCCTACCGGGAGCCGGTCCACGCCGACGCCCACGGCTCCCGCACCCCGCAGCGGTACTGATTCCCGGCCCGTTGTCAGTGGGGGGTCGTACCGTTGGAGCCATGCGGCCCGTTTCAAAGATCGAACGCACGGTGGCACCTTTCGAGGTCGTCAGCCCCTACCAGCCCAGCGGCGACCAGCCGGCGGCCATCGCCGACCTGGCCAAGCGTGTGCAGGGCGGCGAGAAGGACGTCGTACTGCTCGGCGCGACCGGCACCGGCAAGTCCGCCACCACCGCGTGGATGATCGAGAAGCTCCAGCGCCCGACCCTGGTCATGGCGCCGAACAAGACGCTGGCCGCCCAGCTGGCCAACGAGTTCCGCGAGCTGCTCCCGAACAACGCGGTCGAGTACTTCGTCTCGTACTACGACTACTACCAGCCCGAGGCGTACGTCCCGCAGTCGGACACCTACATCGAGAAGGACTCCTCGATCAACGAGGAGGTGGAGCGCCTGCGCCACTCGGCGACGAACTCCCTGCTCACGCGTCGTGACGTGGTCGTCGTCGCCTCCGTCTCCTGCATCTACGGCCTGGGCACGCCGCAGGAGTACGTGGACCGCATGGTCCCCCTCAGGGTCGGCGAGGAGATCGACCGGGACGATCTGCTGCGCCGCTTCGTCGACATCCAGTACACGCGCAACGACACCGCCTTCACCCGCGGCACCTTCCGCGTGCGCGGCGACACCATCGAGATCTTCCCGGTCTACGAGGAGCTGGCCGTCCGCATCGAGATGTTCGGCGACGAGATCGAGGCGCTCTCCACGCTGCACCCGATCACCGGCGAGATCATCAGCGACGACCAGCAGCTCTACGTCTTCCCCGCCTCCCACTACGTCGCCGGACCGGAGCGCATGGAGCGCGCCGTCAACGGCATCGAGAAGGAGCTGGGGGAGCGCCTGGCCGAGCTGGAGAAGCAGGGCAAGCTCCTGGAGGCCCAGCGTCTGCGGATGCGCACCACCTACGACATCGAGATGCTCCGCCAGATCGGCACCTGTTCCGGCGTGGAGAACTACTCGATGCACTTCGACGGCCGCCTCCCCGGCTCCCCGCCGAACACCCTGCTCGACTACTTCCCGGACGACTTCCTGCTGGTCATCGACGAATCACACGTCACCGTCCCGCAGATCGGCGCCATGTACGAGGGTGACGCCTCCCGCAAGCGCACCCTGGTGGACCACGGCTTCCGGCTCCCCTCCGCACTGGACAACCGACCGCTGAAGTGGGAGGAGTTCCAGGAGCGCATCGGGCAGACCGTCTACCTGTCGGCGACCCCCGGTGCCTACGAGCTGTCCCGCGGCGACGGCGTGGTGGAGCAGATCATCCGCCCGACCGGCCTGGTCGACCCCGAGGTCGTGGTCAAGCCCACCGAGGGCCAGATCGACGACCTGGTGCACGAGATCCGGGAGCGCACCGACAGGGACGAGCGCGTCCTGGTCACCACGCTCACCAAGAAGATGGCCGAGGACCTCACCGACTACTTCGTGGAGCTCGGCATCCAGGTCCGCTATCTCCACAGCGACGTCGACACCCTGCGCCGCGTGGAGCTGCTGCGCGAGCTGCGCGCCGGTGAGTACGACGTCCTGGTCGGCATCAACCTGCTGCGCGAGGGCCTCGACCTGCCCGAGGTGTCCCTGGTGGCCATCCTCGACGCCGACAAGGAGGGCTTCCTGCGCTCCGGCACCTCGCTGATCCAGACCATCGGCCGAGCGGCGCGCAACGTCTCCGGTCAGGTACACATGTACGCCGACAAGATCACCCCGGCGATGGAGAAGGCCATCGACGAGACCAACCGGCGCCGCGAGAAGCAGGTCGCGTACAACACGGCCAACGGCATCGACCCGCAGCCGCTGCGCAAGAAGATCAACGACATCGTCGCGCAGATCGCCCGGGAGGACGTCGACACCGAGCAGCTCCTCGGCACCGGCTACCGGCAGCAGAAGGACGGCAAGGCGCCCAGGACGCCGGTGCCGAGCCTCGGTGGGAAGGCCACCCAGGACGCCAAGGCGAAGGCCGCCAGGACCAAGGCCAAGGGCAAGACACAGCCCACCGACCAGCCGGCCGCCGAACTCGCCGGGCAGATCGAGGAGATGACGGACCGGATGCGCGCCGCCGCCGCGGAGCTCCAGTTCGAGATCGCCGCCCGGCTGCGTGACGAGGTGTCGGAGATGAAGAAGGAACTGCGCCAGATGCGGGAGGCCGGTCTCGCCTGACCCTCCCGACCCGTCCGAACCTCGGCGTGCGCGCCCAGTGTTGCAACACCGACACAAAGCGCGGGCCGGGGTTCGGCCCGGTCGGCGGCGCTGCGTAGGGTTCGGGGCAACCGCGCGACACGCGGCAACAGGGGAACACCGAGAGGGGATTCAGCCGTGACCGTCAACATGACCAAGGGCCAGGCCATCAGCTTGGAGAAGAAGGACGGGGCCACCCTGACCGCGGTGCGTATGGGTCTCGGCTGGCAGGCGGCGAAGCGTCGCGGGCTGTTCGGCTCGCGCACCCGCGAGATCGACCTGGACGCCTCGGCGGTCCTCTTCGCGGAGAAGCAGCCGGTCGACGTGGTCTTCTTCCGTCATCTGGTGAGCGACGACGGCTCCGTACGGCACACCGGCGACAACCTCGTCGGCGGCGTCGGGCAGGGCGGTGACGACGAGGCCGTCCTCGTGGACCTCCAGCGGGTGCCGCCCCACGTCGACCAGATCGTCTTCACGGTGAACTCCTTCACCGGGCAGACCTTCCAGGAGGTGCAGAACGCGTTCTGCCGCCTGGTGGACGAGACCAACGGCCAGGAACTCGCGCGCTACACACTGGCGGGCGGTGGCGAGTACACCGCGCAGATCATGGCCAAGGTGCACCGCCAGGGCGCCGGCTGGACGATGACCGCACTGGGCGAGCCGGCCAACGGCCGCACCTTCCAGGACCTGATGCCGGCGATCCTGCCGCACCTGTAGGACCGGCGCGGCCCGCACCGGCACGACGCAGGGGGACGGCGATGGGGGTCGAACTGGCGCGGGGGCAGAACCACCCGCTGCCCCGGACGCGGCTGGAGATCCTGATCGCGGCCGAGGTACCCGTGCTCGTGGCGGCCGCCCTCGCGGACGAGGGCGGCCGAGTCCAGGACAGCCGCCGGATCGCCCGCCCCGGCGCCCCCGTCCTGCCCGGCATCGAGGTGTCCCGCACAGTGGCCGCCGAGCACCGCGTCCGCGCCGACCTGGGGGAGCTGCCCGAGGCGGTGCACCGCGTCACGGTGCTGCTGGCGTTGCCGGGCCCGGCAGCGCGGTTCGGCGCGACCGCCGCCCCGCGAGCGACTGTCACCGGTGCCGACGGCACGGAGATCGTCCGCTTCACTCTCGCCGGGCTCGACGCCGAGTCGGCCGTCGTCGCGCTGGAGCTGTACCGCAGGCAGGGAGGCTGGAAGGTCCGCGCGATCGGCCAGGGGTACGCGGAGGGCCTCCGAGCGCTCCTGGCGGACCTGGGGCTGCCCGGGGCGCGTGAAGCGGCCGCGGCGATGCACGAAGCGGGGGACTTCGGCGCGGGACGGGCCGCCGTCCCTCGGGAGGCGGGCGCGGTCGACTACACCCACCCCGGCCGCCAGGCCTCCCCGCAGCCGCAGCCGCAGCCGCAGCCGCAGCCGCAGCCGCAGCCCGTCGCGGGTGACGCGGCGGGCCGGTCCATGGAGGAGCGGCTGTACAACCAGGTCTGGGGCATGTTCGAGGACCTGGCCCGCTCCACCGCCGCCCTCCGCGGCGCGGCCGACTTCGCCGCCACCCGCCTGGACCGCGAACTCGACGAGGCACTGGCCGACCCGCGCGCCAGGGTCGGTGGCGCCGGGGAAGCGGCACGACGGGCGGCCCAGGCCAGGCACGACGAGCTGATGGACCGGGCGCGGGCCGCCCACGACCGCGACCTCGCCCAGCTCACCGCCGAGGCGGAGGTCGTCGAGCCCGCCCTGCCGCCGGCGTACGCCCGCTGGGACAGCCCCGTCTGGCAGGGGCACCGGATGCCGGCCGAGCCGCCCCAGGCCGTGAGGCTGGGCGATCTCCACCTTCCCGAGAGCGCCTGCCTGCGCATCCCGATGCTGGTCAGGCTGCCGCTGGAGCGGGGCCTGTGGATCGACAGCGGCGCCACACCGGCCGACATCACGGACTCGGCCGAGCGGCGCCGGGCGGCCCTGGAGGCAGCGGTGGCCCTCGCCGCGCGCTTGCTCGCGGTCCACCCGGTGGGGGAGTTCTCCGTCGAGATCGTCGACCCGGCCGGGGCCGGAGCCGGGCCACTCGGGGCCTTCACCCGGTCGGGCACGCTGACGGGGCCGCCCGCGAGGGGCACGGCGGGCGTCACGCAGGCGCTGGAGTCGCTCACCCGTCGGGTCGACCTGGTGCGCATGGCGATCGGGGGCGGTGCCACCGAGGCGCTGCCGGACGGCTTCGACACCGGCCGTCGGCTGCTGATCGTCAACGACTTCCCGCAGGGCTTCGACGACCGCGCCCTGACCCGGCTCCGCTTCCTCGCCGACGAGGGCCCGGCGGCCGGGGTCCACATCCTGCTGATCGCGGACCCAGCGGAGGCCGGGGAGTACGGGTCGCTGCTCGACCCGCTGTGGCGTTCGCTGCTGCGCCTCACGCCGTCGCCCGACGACCGTTTCGCCGACCCCTGGGTGGGGCACGCCTGGACCTTCGAACCATCCCTCCCGCCGCACGGCGACCCGGTCGTCCAACACGTGCTGAGTGCCGTCTCCGCAGCCAGGATCAAGGGAAGGTAAAGAACATCTGAGCTGCTCACTTGGTCTTCACTTTACCTTTCTCTTTACTGTTCCTTGGTGATTGCGCTACCGTGTTCGTGCGGAGGGGAGTACTCCCTGATGCGGCGACCCCGTCAGTACGGATCCCCATGGATTCCGGGGCGCCGGCCCGTCCCTCGGGTGGAAGAGACCTCCGGCAGCGACAACGCTGATGTTTGCCGTGACGTGATGCCGGAGGTGCAGTGGACGTCTCTATGACCCTGTGGGTCCTGACCATCGTGGGGCTGGCAGCCCTGATCGCGGTGGACTTCTTCATCGGCCGCAAGCCGCATGAGGTGTCCATCAAGGAAGCGGGTATCTGGACGGTCGTCTGGATCGTTCTGGCCGGACTCTTCGGCCTGGGACTGTTCTACTTCGGCGGCGCACAGCCCGCCGGGGAGTTCTTCGCCGGCTTCATCACCGAGAAGTCGCTGAGTGTCGACAACCTCTTCGTCTTCGTCCTGATCATGACCAAGTTCGCGGTGCCCGCGCAGTACCAGCAGCGGGTCCTGCTCTTCGGTGTGCTCATAGCGCTGGTCCTGCGGGCCGTATTCATCGCGGCAGGCGCGGCGATCATCGCCAGCTTCTCCTGGGTGTTCTTCATCTTCGGCGCCTTCCTGATCTGGACCGCCTGGAAGCTCGTCCAGGAGGCCCGCGCCGATCACGACGAAGAGGAGTACGAGGAGAACAAGCTCCTGAAGGCGGCCGAGCGCAGGTTCGGTGTCGCCGACCGGTACCACGGCACCAAGCTGTGGATCGAGGAGAACGGCAAGCGGGTCATGACCCCGATGCTGGTCGTGATGCTGGCGATCGGCACCACCGACGTGCTGTTCGCGCTGGACTCCATCCCCGCGATCTTCGGCCTGACGCAGGACCCGTACATCGTCTTCACCGCGAACGCCTTCGCGCTGATGGGTCTGCGCCAGCTCTACTTCCTCATCGGCGGCCTGCTGAAGAAGCTGGTCCACCTGTCCTACGGCCTGTCCGTCATCCTCGGCTTCATCGGCGTCAAGCTGGTGCTGCACGCCCTGCACGAGCTGGGACTGCACGTCCCGGAGATCAGTATCCCGGTCTCCCTGGCCGTGATCTGCGGCGTGCTGGTCCTCACCACGATCACCAGCCTCATAGCCTCCCGGAAGCAGGCCGCCGCCGAGGCGGCCGGGGGCGACGGCACCTCCAAGGACAGCGTCGACGCCTGACCTGCATCTGCGAGAGGCAGGCGACCCGTACGGAAGGCGCTGCGGCCAGGCGCCTTCCGTACGGGAAGCTCCGCCCCGACCGGTCCCGCCGCGCACGCCGGATTGATGCGCCGGAAGAAATGAACGGAATGCGAACCGTGTACGCCTCTGCCACCATCACTGCATGATCACTCGGCTCAGGTCGCTCGCCGCGCGGTGGACGCTCCTCGTGCCGGTGCTCGCGGTCGTCCTCCTCGTCCTCACCTGGGGCCGCGGCCTGCCCGGCACGGTCGTCGCCCTGGTCACCCTCGTGCTCGCCGGGTCCGTGCTGGCCGCGGTGCACCACGCCGAGGTCGTCGCCCACCGGGTGGGCGAGCCGTTCGGCTCCCTGGTGCTCGCCATCGCCGTCACCATCATCGAGGTGGCGCTGATCGTCACCCTCATGGTCGACGGCGGAGACAAGAGCGCCACCCTGGCCCGCGACACGGTGTTCGCCGCCGTGATGATCACCTGCAACGGCATCGTCGGCATCTGCCTCCTCGTCGGCTCTCTGCGTCACGGCACCGCCGTGTTCAATCCTGAGGGCACCGGAGCCGCCCTGGCCACGGTCGCCACCCTGGCCACCCTCAGCCTTGTGCTGCCGACCTTCACGACCAGCAAACCCGGCCCCGAGTTCTCCTCGGTGCAACTGACGTTCGCCGCCGTCTCCTCACTGATCCTCTACGGCCTCTTCGTCGCCACCCAGACCGTGCGGCACCGCGACTACTTCCTGCCGGTCACCAAGGAGGGCGACATCATCACCGGGGCCGACCACGCGGCACCCCCGACCGCCCGCCAGGCCGGGATCAGCCTCGGCCTGCTCGGTCTCGCCCTGATCGGCGTGGTGGGCCTCGCCAAGGGCGTCTCGCCCACCATCGAATCCGGAGTGGAGGGCGCGGGACTGCCTCCGGCCGTCGTCGGTGTGATCATCGCCCTGCTCGTGCTGCTCCCGGAGACCATCGCCGCACTGCGCGCCGCCCGCCGCGACCGGGTGCAGACCAGCCTCAACCTCGCGCTGGGCTCTGCCATGGCCAGCATCGGCCTGACCATTCCGGCCGTCGCCCTGGCGTCGATCTGGCTCTCCGGACCGCTTGTGCTGGGCCTCGGCTCGACGCACATGCTGCTGCTCGCGCTCACCGTGATCGTCGCCTCGCTCACGGTCGTACCCGGCCGCGCCACCCCGCTCCAGGGCGGCGTCCACCTGGTCATATTCGCCGCCTATCTGGAGCTGGCCCTCAACCCGTAGCCGGGGGCGCCCCACCGGGCCCGCCGGCGGCCTGGCGGGCCGTGATAGACCGGGTGCGAGCAGTGGCCGCCCAGTCGGCCGCCCCCGACGCACCGGAGGAAACCACCGTGCCCCGCAGCCTGGTCAGCGCCCCGATCATGATTCTCAACGGGCCCAACCTGAACCTCCTCGGCCGGCGGCAGCCCGAGATCTACGGCAAGGACACGCTGGCCGACGTGGAGGCCCTGTGCGCCGAGGCGGCGGCCGCGTACGGCGGCACGGTGGACTGCCGGCAGTCCAACCACGAGGGCCAGTTGGTGGACTGGATCCACGAGGCGCGGCTCGACCACGCCGGGATCGTCATCAACCCCGGCGCCTACTCCCACACGTCGGTGGCCATCCTGGACGCGCTCAACGCCTGCGACGGCCTGCCCGTGGTGGAGGTCCACATCTCCAACATCCACCGGCGCGAGTCCTTCCGGCACCACTCGTACGTCTCCCTGCGCGCCGACGGCGTGATCGCGGGCTGCGGGGTGCAGGGGTACGTCTTCGCGGTGGAGCGCATCGCGACACTGGCGGGAGCGGCGCGGGCCGACGCCTGAGCGCGCTCCGGCTCACCAGCCGCGCGCGTGCCACTCCGGCAGGTGCGGGCGCTCGGCACCGAGGCTGGTGTCGTCCCCGTGGCCGGGGTAGACCCAGGTCTCGTCCGGCAGCGCGTCGAAGATCTTCGCCTCCACATCGTGGATCAGCCGCGAAGGCCACGGGGTCCTGGTGGGTGTTCCCCACGCCGCAGGGGAACACGTAGGGCGACGGGAAGCTCCAGGCGACGATGATCGTCTCCGCTGTCGACATCACCGAGGGCCTGCTCGCGAACTGGTCGCGGGGCAAGGCCGTCTATCGCCTGCCCCCCAGGCGCCCCCGCAGCCGGTGCGGGCGGGTCGGCACGCCGCGAGCCCGGAACGCGCGTGTTCGTCGCCCCGGCAGCGGCGGCCCGGGGCGAACGGGCCGGTCCGCTGCTACGCGGTCGCCCGGAACTGCATGCGCAGGTAGGCGTCGAAGACCCGGGCTCCCAGCAGGCGTCGGGTGTGGATCAGCACCTTTGCCGCAGGGGTGACCACATAGCGGGCCTTGGGCCGGGCGGCGGTGATGGCCGTCTCTATCGCCAGGGCGACCCTCTCGGGGGGAGCGGACAGCGCCTTCGATCGGTAGGACTGCGCCATCTGCTGTTCGGCAGCCGTGTTCAGCGCGGCGTAGGGGCCTGTCGGAGTGGCTGAGCCGGCCAGGGTGTGGGCCGCGGTGTCGCCGAAGGCGGTGCGGATCAGACCGGGCTCGATCAGGCTGACCTTGACGCCGAAGGGCGCGGCCTCGACGCGCAGGGCATCGCTCAGGGCTTCCACCGCGTACTTGCTGGCATGGTAGTAGCCGCCCGCGGGGAAGACGAGACGCCCGCCCATCGAACCGACGTTGACGATCCGCCCCTCGCCCGCACGGCGCATGCCCGGCAGGACGAGCTGTGTCATCCGAGCGAGGCCGAAGACGTTGGTCTCGAACTGGCGCCGCACGCCGTCCAGGCCGGTCTCTTCCACGGTGCCGTACGCGCCGTATCCGGCGTTGTTGACGAGGACCCCCACCGAGCCGTGCTCGGCCCCCACGGCCTCCACGGCCTCGACCATGGACGCCTCGTCGGTGACGTCCAGCGGGAGGACGCGGGCTCCCGCACCGGCCAGGTTGGCCAGCGTCTCAGGTCGGCGGGCGGTGGCGTAGACGGTCAGCTCGGGACGGCGGGCCAGACGCAGGGCGGTGGCGCGGCCGATACCTGACGAGGTTCCCGTGATCAGTACGGAGGTGGTCATGACGGTTCCTTCTGAGGTGTGACGTGACGGTCGTTCAGTGCGTGCGGTCGCTCGTGTGGTCCAGGCCGGCGACGAGCAGCGTGACTCCGTGACGCAGACGCCGGGCCGGAGCGTCGGGGTCGGAGAGGTCGGCCTCCAGCCCTCGGGTGAAGGCCAGGAGGAGTTCGGCCACCTCGACGGCTTCCACGTCCGGGTGCTCGGCGGCGACGGCGGTGGCGATCAGGTCGCGCATGGCGGTGTTGTAGCGCTCGATCTGGTCCGCCGACAGCCGGGTGTCGACACCCAGCAGTTCGGCCGCATGCGCCGGGCTGTCGCGCCACAGGCGCAGCGCCAGCCCCAGCTTCGCCTCCAGGGCTCCGATCAGCCGGGCGCACAGGTCGCCGCGGACGTCGATCGCCTCACGCGCACCGTCGAGGGCCCCGTCGAGCAGGCGCACCGCCAGACGACGGAAGGCGTCCTCCTTGTTGCGGACGTACTGGTAGACCGCAGGGCGGGACATGCCCGCCGCACGTGCGATGTCGTCCATGGTCGTGCGCTTGACCCCGTGCCGCGTGAAGCACATGTACGCCGCATCCAGGATCACCGTGACCCGCTCTTCCTCCAACATTCTGACAATTCTTGCACAGAACGTCAGTTTGTCGAAGCGTTGTGCCCCATATCTCGTCTTCCGGGCGGGGCCCCGGTCGTGTCGCGCGTCGGCAATTGAAATACCGAACCACTCGGTTTAGATTTAGGTTCGTACGGCGAGCCCGTTTCCCTGCTCTCGAAAGAAGCCTTGCCCATGCGCTACACCGTTCTCGGAACCGGCATCGTCGGACGGACGATCGCCGCCAAACTGTTCTCCATAGGTCACGAGGTCGTCGTGGGAACCCGCGACCCCGAGACCACGCTGGCCCGCACCGGCCCCGACGCCTACGGCAATCCGTCCTTCGCGGAGTGGCTCGCGGCACACCACGGGGTCCGGCTGGAGACCTACGCCGACGCGGCGGCCTTCGGTGAGAGGATCGTCAACACCACCGCGGGCGCCGGCAGCCTGCAGGCTCTGGAGTCGGCGGGAGCGGCGAACCTGGCGGGGAAGGTTCTCGTCGACATCGCCAACCCGCTGGACTTCTCCCGCGGCATGCCGCCCTCGCTGAGCCCGGTCGACACCGACAGCCTCGGCGAGCAGATTCAGCGGACCTTCCCGGAGGCCAGGGTCGTCAAGACCCTGAACACCATGAACTGCCAGGTCATGGTCGACCCGTCGCGCGTCGCAGGGGCACACACCGTGTTCGTCTCCGGTGACGACGCGGCCGCCAAGCAGGCCGTCACCGAACTGCTCCTCTCCTTCGGCTGGCAGGAGAGCAGCGTCATCGACCTCGGCGACATCAGCACCGCCCGCGGGACAGAGATGCTGCTGCCGATCTGGCTGCGCCTGTGGGGCGCGGTCGGCCACGCCGACTTCAACTTCCACATCGCCGGTGCCTGACGGGGATCGTTCACCGGCGCACGCCTCACGGAACCCGCACCGCACCACCCGGTGCGGGCTCGCCTACTCTGACCGGATGGGTGACATGGAAGCCAGGAGCGCAGGAAGGCCGCGGTCGGCCGAGAAGGACGCCGTCATTCTCCGGGCAGCGCTGGACCTGCTGGCCTCGCACGGTTACGCCCGGATGAGTCTGAGCCAGGTCGCCGCCAGCGCGCAGGTCAGCAAGTCCACCATCCACCTGCGGTGGAAGACGAAGGCCGACCTTCTGACCGCCGCGCTCGCGGCCCTGCGCATGGCCGACGCCCCACCCGCGAGCGGGAACACCCGCGCCGATCTGACCGCCGTTCTCAAGGACTTCGCAGACACGGTGGAGCGTGTCAACGGCATGGCGCTGATCGGCACCTGTCTGTCCGAGGAAGCCCACACCCCGGAACTCCTCTCCCTGCTGCGCGAGCGCACCGTCCTGCCCAGACGGGCCCTGTTGCGCGACGTACTCGAAGAGGCCCGCGCCCGGGGAGAAATTCGCGCCGACGCTG
This sequence comes from Streptomyces sp. NPDC001781, assembly GCF_053596035.1. Classification (NCBI taxonomy): domain Bacteria; kingdom Bacillati; phylum Actinomycetota; class Actinomycetes; order Kitasatosporales; family Streptomycetaceae; genus Streptomyces; species Streptomyces sp. NPDC001781. Next base: position 258,926 of record NZ_JBSFFI010000005.1, read on the forward strand.
ATCTCGAAGCGGCGGTTTCCGCGCTTCTCGGCCCCTACTACGCCGACTACATGGCCGGCCGCGCCGGCCGCCAGGGCTGGGCGGAAGACTCCGTCGCCCTGGTGCTGGCGAGTCTGCGCCCTGCGGAGAGCCGACCGGTCACGAAGACCGGAGAGGCCTGAGCGCAGCCGTGCCTGCAGCGCCGGGGAGTTCATCGGGGCGGCCTGGTGGGCGTCGTGGACGGGATGTTCCTGTGCCTCGTTCCGCCCGCCGTGACTGTGGCGTCACCGTCGTGGTCGTCGGTGTCCATGACTCGGTTGACCTGACCGACGCGAGGTCCACCGCAGGAGGGTGAGTCGAACGGGCCGGCCAGGGCGCACCCGAGCGGGTGTGCCCTGGCCGTATGGAGCCGGTCGTCGTCGGACGCTCACCAGCCTCGCGCGCGCCACTCCGCGAGGTGGGGCCGCTCCGCGCCGAGAGCGGTGTCGTCACCGTGGCCGGGGTAGACCCACGTCTCGTCGGGCAGGACGTCGAACACCTTGGCCTCGAGGTCGTCCATCAGAGAGTTGAACTCCGCGGGCTGTGTTGTCCGGCCGGGCCCGCCGGGGAAGAGGCAGTCGCCGGTGAACACGTGCGGGTGGCCGTGCGGGTCGTCGTAGATCAGCGCGATGGAGCCCGGCGTGTGCCCGACCAGGTGGCGCGCGGTCAGCTCGACCTGGCCGACGCGGATGACGTCCCCGTCGTCGACCGGCACGTCGGTGGCGACCGGGATTCCGGAGGCGTCCTCCCGGCCGGCGTAGGTACGGGCGCCGGTGGCGCCGACGACCTCGCCGAGCGCCTGCCAGTGGTCTCCGTGCTGATGGGTGGTGACGACGGAGGCGATGCCGTCCTCACCGATCATGCCGAGGAGGGTGCGCGGCTCGGCGGCCGCGTCGATCAGGAGCTGCTCGTCGGTGGCCCGGCAACGCAGCAGATAGGCGTTGTTGTTCATCGGGCCGACCGCGACCTTTGTGATCATCAGGTCCTTCAGCTCGTGCACGTCCGCCGGACCGCCGACCCTGACCTCGCCGCTGTACGTCATGACGATCAGCCTATAGCGGGGCGGGGGTTGGCGGCCCGGCGCCGTGTCACAGCGGGGGCAGTGCGGGCAGCTCGCCGCCCTTCACCTCCAGGGAGGCCCCGTCGCGGCGCCCGGCCAGCCAGCCCAGCAGGTCGGCCGGAGTGCCGGTGACGGTCATCTCGGGCCCGGCCGCCTCCTGCCCGGTGCTCCAGGTCCGCGTGCCGTCGCTCAGCAGTGCCGGGGGCACGTCGGGGTGGCCCAGGAAGCGCCGGGCCAGGAACTCGGTCTCGCGCTCGGTGAACTCGGCCGGGAGGTCCTCCAGCTCGTAGCCGACGCCGAGGTCCACGTGGTGCAGCTCCATCTCGGCCCAGCGCCGGAACGGCAGCCGGGCCGCGACGTCGGTGACGCCGTTGCGCAGTTCCACGACACGATTCCAGTCGCCCGGCGCCGAGCCCGCCGCGTCGAACCGGGCCGCGCTGTCGCGCATGTCGGTGAGGTGTGTCTCCAGGGGGCGCTGGGCTCCCCGCTCGATGTCGGCGTCGCGGTTCTCCGGGCTCTTGTACATCGGGCGGCCCTCGAGGACGTTCACGAGGGCGTCGGCGTTGCGGGCGACGTGAGCGAGGACATGTCCGCGTGTCCAGCCCGGAAGCCGTGACGGCTCGGCCAGTGCCGCGTTGTCCAGTACGGCGGCCGCGCTGAGCAGCCGCTCCGTCGCCTCCTGTACACGGGCCAGGTCATGAGCGTGATCGGTCATGAGGCCCGACCCTAGCGGGACCACTCCTTCGGGTGAAGCGGGCGAACATCCTCCGTAATTCGAAAGCGCGTGCTATATCGTCGAAGGCGACGTCGGGCATGCTGGATGGCGGGGGATTGTTGTGCATCCGGAAATCCGACCGGCGTTGTCAGTGGCTCCCCCTAGGCTCGAAGAAGCACGGGGCCCCGGCCCCTGTCACTTCTCTGAAGAAAGGTGCGGACCGGCGTGGCCGACCGTCTCATCGTCCGTGGCGCGCGCGAGCACAACCTGAAGAATGTCTCGCTCGACCTGCCGCGTGACGCGCTCATCGTCTTCACGGGCCTGTCCGGGTCGGGCAAGTCCTCCCTGGCCTTCGACACCATCTTCGCCGAGGGCCAGCGCCGCTACGTGGAGTCGCTCTCCTCGTACGCCCGCCAGTTCCTCGGGCAGATGGACAAGCCCGACGTCGACTTCATCGAGGGTCTGTCGCCCGCGGTCTCCATCGACCAGAAGTCGACCTCGCGCAACCCGCGCTCCACGGTCGGCACCATCACCGAGGTCTACGACTACCTGCGCCTGCTCTTCGCGCGCATCGGCAAGCCGCACTGCCCCGAGTGCGGCCGGCCCATCTCGCGCCAGTCTCCGCAGGCCATCGTGGACAAGGTGCTGGAGCTGCCCGAGGGCAGCCGCTTCCAGGTCCTCTCCCCGCTCGTGCGTGAGCGCAAGGGCGAGTTCGTCGACCTCTTCGCCGACCTCCAGACCAAGGGCTACTCCCGCGCCCGGGTCGACGGGCAGACCATCCAGCTGTCCGAGCCGCCGACCCTGAAGAAGCAGGAGAAGCACACCATCGAGGTGGTGGTCGACCGACTCACGGTGAAGGACTCGGCCAAGCGCCGCCTCACCGACTCCGTGGAGACGGCCCTCGGCCTCTCCGGCGGCATGGTCGTGCTCGACTTCGTCGACCTTCCCGAGGACGACCCCGAGCGCGAGCGGATGTTCTCGGAGCACCTGTACTGCACCTACGACGACCTGTCCTTCGAGGAGCTGGAGCCGCGCTCCTTCTCCTTCAACTCGCCCTTCGGTGCCTGCCCCGAATGCACCGGCATCGGCACGCGCATGGAGGTCGACGCGGAGCTGATCGTCCCGGACGAGGACAAGTCACTCGACGAGGGCGCCATCCACCCCTGGTCGCACGGCCACACCAAGGACTACTTCGGCCGGCTGATCAACGCCCTCGCGGACGCGCTGGGCTTCCGCACGGACATCCCCTTCGCCGGGCTGCCCCAGCGGGCGAAGAAGGCCCTGCTGTACGGCCACAAGACCCAGATCGAGGTCCGCTACCGCAACCGGTACGGCCGGGAGCGGGTGTACACCACCCCGTTCGAGGGCGCCGTGCCCTTCGTCAAGCGGCGGCACGGCGAGGCCGAGAGCGACGCCAGCCGGGAGCGCTTCGAGGGCTACATGCGCGAGGTGCCCTGCCCGTCCTGCGAGGGCACCCGTCTGAAGCCGATCGTCCTCGCGGTCTCCGTCATGGGGAAGTCGATCGCCGAGGTCTCCGCGATGTCCATCAGCGACTGCGCGGACTTCCTGGGCGAGCTGAAGCTGAACGCCCGCGACAAGAAGATCGCCGAGCGCGTGCTGAAGGAGGTCAACGAGCGGCTGCGCTTCCTGGTCGACGTCGGCCTGGACTACCTCTCGCTCAACCGCGCGGCCGGCACCCTGTCCGGCGGCGAGGCCCAGCGCATCCGCCTGGCCACCCAGATCGGCTCCGGCCTGGTCGGCGTGCTCTACGTCCTGGACGAGCCGTCCATCGGTCTGCACCAGCGGGACAACCACCGGCTGATCGAGACCCTGGTCCGGCTCCGGGACATGGGCAATACACTCATCGTGGTCGAGCACGACGAGGACACCATCAAGGTGGCCGACTGGATCGTGGACATCGGTCCGGGTGCCGGCGAGCACGGCGGCAAGGTCGTCCACAGCGGTCACCTCAAGGAACTGCTCGCCAACACCGAGTCGCAGACCGGCCAGTACCTCTCCGGGCGCAAGTCGATCCCGCTGCCGGACGTGCGCCGGCCGCTCGACCCGTCCCGGCAGCTCGTGGTGCGCGGCGCGCGGGAGAACAACCTCCAGGACATCGACGTGTCCTTCCCGCTGGGCGTGTTCACGGCCGTCACCGGTGTGTCCGGCTCGGGCAAGTCGACCCTGGTCAACGACATCCTGTACACCCACCTGGCCCGCGAGCTGAACGGCGCGCGCAACGTCCCCGGCCGCCACACGCGCGTGGACGGCGACGACCAGGTGGACAAGGTCGTGCACGTCGACCAGTCGCCCATCGGCCGCACCCCGCGCTCCAACCCGGCGACGTACACCGGTGTCTTCGACCACGTCCGCAGGCTGTTCGCCGAGACCACCGAGGCGAAGGTGCGGGGCTACCAGCCCGGCCGCTTCTCCTTCAACGTCAAGGGCGGCCGCTGCGAGAACTGCTCGGGCGACGGCACGATCAAGATCGAGATGAACTTCCTCCCGGACGTGTACGTTCCGTGCGAGGTCTGCCACGGCGCCCGGTACAACCGGGAGACCCTGGAGGTCCACTACAAGGGCAAGTCCATCGCCGACGTGCTGAACATGCCGATCGAGGAGGCGACCGACTTCTTCGAAGCGGTGCCCGCCATCTCCCGGCACCTGCGCACCCTCAAGGACGTCGGCCTCGGCTACGTCCGGCTCGGCCAGTCCGCGACCACCCTGTCCGGCGGCGAGGCGCAGCGCGTCAAGCTCGCGAGCGAGCTGCAGAAGCGCTCCACCGGCCGCACGGTCTACGTGCTGGACGAGCCGACCACCGGTCTGCACTTCGAGGACATCAGCAAGCTGCTGAAGGTTCTCACCGGTCTGGTGGACAAGGGCAACACGGTCGTCGTCATCGAGCACAACCTCGATGTGATCAAGACCGCGGACTGGGTCATCGACATGGGCCCGGAGGGCGGCGCGGGCGGCGGTCTCGTGGTCGCCGAGGGCACGCCCGAGGAGGTCGCGGCGGTTCCGGCCAGCCACACCGGCAAGTTCCTGCGCGAGATCCTCGGCGCCGACCGGGTCAGCGACGCGGGGCCGGTGAGGGCCCCACGGGCGCGCAAGACCGCGAAGAAGGCGGCGGCGAAGGCGGCGCCGGCCAAGGCCGACAGCACCGCGACCGCGAAGGCACCGGCCAGGAAGACGGCCGCCAAGAAGGCGACGCGGGCCCGCAAAGCCTGACGGCGGACCCTGGTACGAGCGGCGCTTCGCGGGAGAACTCCCGCGAGGCGCCGCTCGCCGTTTCAGCCGGTCACAACGGGGCGAGCTCAGCCGCGTGGGGCGGTTCCGCGCCCGGTCGGGAGCAGGTGATCGCCGCCGCCCGCGCGGCGAAGCCGAGCAGCCGCCGCCAGGTGTCCGGGCCCAGTCCGGCGAGCGCCCGCGCGGACAGCGCGTCCAGTGTGGACAGGCCGTGCAGCAGGGCCGCGTTCACGGTGTCCCCGGCGCCGATGGTGTCCACCACGTCGACCTTCTCGCCGGGCACCCGGTGCTCGGAGCCGTCGGCGGTGTGGACGGTGAGGCCGTCACCGCCCCGCGTGACGACCACCGCGGAGGGCCCCGCGGCCAGCCACTCGCGCGGGGTGCCCCCCAGCCACCGGGCGTCCTCCTCGGACAGCTTCAGCAGCGTCACCGAGGGCAGCCAGCCCCAGAAGCGCTCGCGGTAGGCGTCCGCGTCCGGGATCAGGCCCGCCCGGATGTTGGGGTCGAGCGCCGTGAACAGGCCCTGCCCGGCGGCCGACCGCATCAGTTCCCCGTAGGCGCTCGCCCCCGGCTCCAGGACGAGCGAGCAGGTGCCGAAGGACACCGCGCGGGTGCCCTCGGGCAGGGCGGCCGGGGTGGTGAAGAGGCGGTCGGCGGTGCCCTCGACGTAGAACGAGTAGGCCGCAGAGCCGCCGGAGTCGACGGTGGCCACCGCGAGCGTGGTCGGCTCAGGACCGCGCTGCACCGCGGACACGTCCACTCCGGCCCGCCGCAGCCCGTCGAGCAGGGCCTCGCCGAAGGCGTCGTACGAGGCGCGGGAGGCGAAGGCGGTCGGCGAGCCCAGCCGGCCGAGAGCCACGGCGGTGTTGAACGGGCCGCCGCCGAGCGCTGGTTGGAGGGTCGCCAGGGCGCTTCGGCCCTGCGGTACCAGGTCGATCAGTGCCTCACCGGCGACGACGATCACGGGGTGGTTCCCTTCTCTGGCTGCGAGGTCGATTCCCTGCTGCGCAGGCTCTTGTTCGGCCGGGGCTCCGGGCAGCCGCAGGAGGCGCGGTGGACGAAGGCGCAGGGCAGCCGTACGGTCCTGGCCTCCCGGTCCGGCGCCGCGAGGCGGTCCAGCAGCACCCGGACTGCCCGGGCGCCCATCTCCCGGCCGGGCTGGGCGATCGCGGTGAGCCGGGGTGTGAACAGGTCGGCCCAGGCGAAGTCGTCGAAGCAGGCGAGGGCGATGTCACCGGGAACGTCCAGGCCCCGCTCCCGCAGTGCGCGCAGCGCGCCGATCGTCATCGCGTTGTTGGCGGTGACCAGCGCCGTGGGCGCGTCGGGCAGGGCGAGCAGCGCGGCCGTGGCCCGCTCGGCGCCCGTGGACTTGGAGCTGCCGGACACCACGAGTGCGTCGTCGGCGTCGAGCCCCGCGGCCGCGAGCCCCTGCCGGTACCCCGCGATCCGTTCGCTGGTGGTGCTGAACCCCGGCAGCCCGGCGACCAGGCCGATCCGCCGGTGACCCAGCGAGGCGAGGTGGGTGACCAACTCGGCCATGGGTCCGGAGTTCTCGGCGCACACCTGGTCGAACGGGCCCTGCCCGTCCGCGGGGCCGGCCGGCTCCAGCACCCGGTCCAGCAGCACCGTCGGTACGGCTCGGCGCCGGAGGTAGGTCACGAGGCCGCCCGGCTCGGCGGAGGGCGCGACGACAAGGCCGTCCACCCGGCGCCCGTGAAGCAGTTGGACCACCTTCAGCTCGTGCGCGGGGTCGTCGTGCGGGTCGGCGATGAGCAGGCTGTACCCCGCCTCCAGCGCGGCCGCCTCCACGCCTTGGAGGATCTCGGTGAAGTAGGGGTTGCTGATCGCCGACACCGCGAGCCCGATCGAACGGGTCCGGGAGGTCACCAGGGAGCGGGCGAGGGAGTTGGGCGTGTAGCCGAGGGCGTCGACGGCGTCCAGCACCGCCTGCCGGGTGTGGGGGAGCACCGGGCGCGTGCCGTTGAGGACGTGGGAGACGGTCGCCACGGAGACACCGGCGCTCCGGGCCACGTCGGCCATGGTGGACAGCGCGATCTCCCTCCCACGGGAATTCCGGAGACTGGTCCCGGCCGCCTGCCGGAACGCGGCGTGCGGGTGCGGACCCCGGCGACCGCCGCCGGTCCCCCGGCGGGAAGGTATCCCATCACCCTCCTGCACGTAAACGCTTGCGCAAGCGTTTACGCACCTGCCCTGGCCCGCAGGCCGAAATCCCCTGCGCCCGCCCCCGCCCCCAAACCGTCCCGCATGCCCCGATAAGGTCGCCCTGCACACCCCCTGACCTGTGGAGAGACCGATGCCCGCCCGATCGTCCGCGAGCCGCCGTACCGTCCTCAGGGGAGCCGCCGTGGCGCCGGTCGCCGGGCTCGGGCTGGCCGCCTGTGCCGCCCCCCAGGATCACCAGGGAGCGTCGGCGGTCACGTCCTCGGTCGACCTCGGGCCCGAGGCCGAGGTGGCCGACGGCGCCGCGAAGCTCTACCGCGACCACGGCGTGGTGGTCGGCCGGGACGCCGAAGGCGGCCTGAAGGCGTACAGCCTGGTGTGCACGCACGCCGGGTGCGTGATCAACAAGCTGCGGGACACGACCCTGGTCTGCCCCTGCCACGGCAGCGAGTTCGACGCCGTCACCGGCAAGGTGGTCCAGGCGCCGGCGACCGAGCCGCTGAGCGAGCTGCCGGTGAAGGTGGCGGACGGCCGGATCGTCGTGGGCCCGGCCGCCTGAGGCAGCCGGGTCACCCCCGCTCAGGGCGTCCGATACGGATCACTCCCACTCCCAGGCGATCCCCACCGTTCCCGGCCGCACCCGAGGCTCCACCACATGGACGCTGCGGTGCGGCTCACTGACCGCCAGCTCCTGCCGTCCCGCGCGCGGTGCGGCGGGTGAGAACTGGGTGAAGCGGTGGCAGCGGGCCGGCAGCGCGGACCCGTCGAAGCGCACCTGCAGCGCGTACTGGCCGCCCGGTGAGCCGAAACGGTGGACGTACTCGTGCGAGGCCCCGGCGGTGCCGTCCGTGATGCCGTACCGGAAGAGGAAGGTGTCGCCGGAGCGCAGCCGGGTGCCGAAGAGCAGCTCGGCCACCAGGACTCCGGTCTCCCGGTCCAGCCGGACGCGGCCGGTACGGCAGTTCTCCAGCGCGTGCACGGCCATGTCGTCCGGACGGCAGCCGGGGTCGCCGTGGTGGACGGCGACGAAGCGGTCCACGCCGTCCCGGTCGGCGCGCACGATGTGCTCGGACTCGCGGCCCGCCAGTTCGCGCCGTCCTCCGATGCGGACGCGTTCGTGGTGGCCGAGGGTGTGCATGCCGCCGTCCGGCGTCCAGTCCAGCTCCGCCCGGAGCCGGTCCAGGGTGTCGGACGCCTCGACCAGGGAGCGGTAGGAGCGGGGCGCCGGACGGTCGTCGCCGGCTGCTCCGGGTGCCTCGGCGAGCAGTCTGATCAGGGATTCCTCGGGCAGCCGGAGGATCTCCTCCAGCGCGCGTACCGCGCGCAGCGACTCCGGGCGCTGAGGGCGGCGGGCGCCCTGTTGCCAGTAGCTGAGGCTCGTCACGCCGACCTTCACCCCGTGGCGCGTGAGGTGGTGCTGCACGCGCTGCAGCGGCAGCCCGCGGGCGGCGATCGCGGCGCGCAGCGCCACATGGAAGGGGCCGCCCCGCAGGGCCGTCTCCAGCTCGGCGGCGGAGGCGAGGTCCGGGTGCTCTGTGACATGCGGCATGCACAGAAGCCTTTCTGTGAGGTGTCACCACGGCTGGTCAGACCGCGGCGCGGGGTCGTGTGCCACCCCGTGGGCCCCGGGGCGCGCTCGCAGGCGGGCACGCCGTTCGCGTGCGCCGGGTGCGCGGCCCCGAGTTCCCCCGCATTGAAGCGTGTTGACCAGACCCCGACAACACCCTGGGTCACGTCATGGCCTGGATCGTGATGCCCCGGCGCCCCGCCGCCCCGGTTGTCCACAGGATGGCCCGACGCCTCCCCGGCCGTTGTCCACAGGCCCGGCACGGTGTCCGCGCTCGCCAGTAGGGTGTGATTCATGGCCGACCCCTCCAGCTACCGCCCCAGGCCGGGCGAGATCCCCGACTCTCCGGGGGTGTACAGGTTCCGTGACGAGCACCGCCGGGTGATCTACGTCGGAAAGGCGAAGAGCCTGCGCCAGCGCCTGGCGAACTACTTCCAGGACCTGGCGAACCTGCATCCCCGTACCCGCTCCATGGTCACCACCGCCGCGTCCGTGGAGTGGACCGTGGTGTCCACGGAGGTCGAGGCACTTCAGCTGGAGTACTCCTGGATCAAGGAGTACGACCCCCGGTTCAACGTCAAGTACCGCGACGACAAGAGCTACCCGTACCTCGCCGTCACGATGAACGAGGAGTTCCCGCGCGTCCAGGTGATGCGTGGTCACAAGAAGAAGGGCGTCAGGTACTTCGGCCCGTACGCCCACGCGTGGGCGATCCGGGACACCGTCGACCTGCTGCTCCGCGTCTTCCCGGTGCGCACCTGCTCGGCGGGCGTCTTCAAGAACGCCGAGCGCACCGGCCGGCCCTGCCTGCTCGGGTACATCGGCAAGTGTTCCGCGCCCTGCGTCGGCCGGATCCCGCCGGATGACCACTACGAACTGGCCGAGGAGTTCTGCGACTTCATGGCGGGCCGTACCGGCACCTACCTCCGCCGTCTGGAGAAGCAGATGGCCGCGGCGTCCGACGAGATGGAGTACGAGCGGGCCGCCCGCCTGCGTGACGACGTCGGCGCGCTCAGAAAGGCCATGGAGAAGAACGCGGTCGTGCTGGCCGACGCGACCGACGCCGACCTCATCGCCGTCGCCGAGGACGAGCTGGAGGCCGCCGTCCAGATCTTCCACGTGCGCGGCGGCCGGGTGCGCGGCCAGCGCGGCTGGGTCACCGACAAGGTGGAGGAGATCACCACCGGCGCCCTCGTCGAGCACGCCCTCCAGCAGCTCTACGGCGAGGAGACCGGGGACTCCGTGCCCAAGGAGGTGCTGGTCCCGGCGCTGCCCGACCCGGTGGAGCCGGTCCAGGAGTGGCTGACCGTCCGGCGCGGGGCCGGCGTGTCGCTGCGCGTCCCGCAGCGCGGCGACAAGAAGGCGCTGATGGAGACCGTCCAGCGCAACGCCCAGCAGGCCCTGGTGCTGCACAAGACCAAGCGCGCCTCCGACCTCACCACCCGCTCACGCGCGCTGGAGGAGATCGCCGACGCCCTCGACCTCGACAGCGCCCCGCTGCGGATCGAGTGCTACGACATCTCCCACCTGCAGGGCGACGACGTGGTGGCCTCCATGGTCGTCTTCGAGGACGGCCTCCAGCGCAAGAACGAGTACCGCCGCTTCCAGATCAAGGGCTTCGCCGGCCAGGACGACGTCCGCTCCATGCACGAGGTGATCACCCGCCGTTTCCGCCGCTACCTGGTGGAGAAGGAGAAGTCCGGCGAGTGGGCGGGCGCCGAGGACACCCCGGTGGACGGCTCGCCCGCCGGCGTCCCCCTGACGGGCGAGGACGACGGCGTCCTCGGCGGCCCCAAGGACGAAGACGGCCGCCCCCGGAAGTTCGCCTATCCGCCCCAGCTCGTCGTGGTCGACGGCGGGCGCCCGCAGGTCGCCGCGGCCCGCCGGGCGCTGGACGAGCTGGGCATCGACGACATCGCCGTGTGCGGCCTCGCCAAGCGTCTGGAGGAGGTCTGGGTGCCCGGTGAGGAGGACCCCGTCGTGCTGCCCCGCAGCAGCGAGGGTCTCTACCTCCTGCAGCGGGTGCGCGACGAGGCCCACCGCTTCGCCATCACCTACCAGCGCGCCAAACGGGCCAAGCGGCTGCGCAGCGGCCCGCTGGACGAGGTGCCCGGTCTCGGCGAGACCCGCAAGCAGGCCCTCATCAAGCACTTCGGCTCGGTCAAGCGGCTGCGCGCCGCCACCATCGAGCAGATCCAGGAAGTACCCGGCATAGGCCGGAAGACGGCCGAGACCATCGCGGTGGCACTCGCCCGTTCGGCTCCGGCCGCACCCGCCGTCAACACGGCGACCGGAGAGATCATTGACGGAGAGGAACCCGACACGACGGGCGGTTCCTCCGGAGAGTCCGTGAGCGCGGGCCTCCCGGACGACCGACGGGGGCAGGAGACATGACCGAGCACGAGGCACGGCCCACGGCCGAGCGGGACCGCGCACACGCGGCGACGGACGACGGCCCGCCAGGGGCAGCGGAACAGGACAACGGAGCACAGGTGAGTCAGGACGTCACGCCGGCAACGGCCAACGATGCGCCCATCCCCGAGCTGGTGATCATCTCCGGCATGTCCGGAGCCGGCCGCTCGACGGCCGCGAAGTGCCTGGAGGACCTCGGCTGGTTCGTCGTCGACAACCTGCCACCCGCCCTGATCCCCACCATGGTGGAGCTCGGCGCACGCTCGCAGGGCAACGTGGCGCGGATCGCGGTCGTGGTGGACGTGCGCGGCCGCCGCTTCTTCGACAACCTCCGGGAGTCCCTCGCCGATCTCGACGGCCGGGGCGTCACCCGGCGCATCGTCTTCCTGGAGTCCTCCGAGGACGCCCTGGTGCGCCGCTTCGAGTCGGTGCGCCGCCCGCACCCCCTCCAGGGCGACGGCCGCATCGTGGACGGCATCGCCGCCGAGCGGGAACTGCTGCGCGAGCTGCGCGGCGACGCCGACCTGGTCATCGACACCTCCAGCCTCAACGTGCACGAACTGCGCGCCAAGATGGACGCCCAGTTCGCGGGAGAGGAGGAGCCCGAGCTGCGGGCCACCGTCATGTCCTTCGGCTTCAAGTACGGCCTCCCTGTCGACGCCGACCTGGTCGCCGACATGCGGTTCCTGCCCAACCCGCACTGGGTCCCGGAGCTGCGCCCCTTCACCGGGGTCAACGAGGAGGTCGCCTCCTACGTCTTCAACCAGCCCGGCGCCAAGGAGTTCCTCGACCGGTACGCCGAGCTGCTCCGGCTGATCGCGGCCGGCTACCGCCGCGAGGGCAAGCGGTACGTGACCATCGCCATCGGCTGCACCGGCGGCAAGCACCGCTCGGTCGCCATGTCGGAGAAGCTCGCGGCGCGCCTCGCGGCGGAGGGCGTGGAGACGGTGGTCGTGCACCGGGACATGGGACGCGAATGACCGACCGTGCACGGCGGCTGCGCGGCCTGCGCCGCGTGGTCCCCGAGGGACGCCTCGGCCGCGCGGAGGCCCGCGCCGCCCGTCCCGTCGAGGTGCGGGGCGCGCGGCCCCGCAGACGCGGCGCCCAGCCCAAGGTGGTCGCGCTCGGCGGCGGCATGGGCCTGTCCGCCTCGCTCGCCGCGCTGCGCCGGATCACCGGGGACCTCACCGCCGTGGTCACCGTGGCCGACGACGGCGGCTCCAGCGGACGCCTGCGTGACGAGCTCGGCGTGCTGCCGCCCGGCGACCTCCGCAAGGCGCTGGCCGCGCTGTGCGGGGACGACGACTGGGGGCAGACCTGGGCCCGGGTCATCCAGCACCGCTTCCAGTCCCAGGGCGACCTGCACGATCACGCCGTCGGCAATCTGCTCATCGTCGCGCTCTGGGAGCAGCTCGGCGACCATGTGATGGCGCTCGACCTGGTCGGCAGGCTGCTCGGCGCGCACGGCAGGGTGCTGCCCATGTCGGCGGTGCCGCTGGAACTGCAGGCCCTGGTCAAGGGACACGATCCGGACCGGCCGGACGACGTGGACACCGTACGGGGACAGGCGACGGTCGCGCTGACACCGGGCGAGGTGCAGTCGGTGCACCTGGTGCCCTCCGACCCGCCCGCCGTCCCGGAGGCGGTCGAAGCGGTGCTGGACGCGGACTGGGTGGTGCTCGGGCCGGGCTCCTGGTTCTCGTCCGTCATCCCGCACCTCCTCGTGCCTGAACTGCTCGACGCGCTCACCCAGACCAAGGCGCGCCGGGTCCTTTCGCTGAACCTCGCCCCGCAACCCGGCGAAACAGAGGGCTTCTCACCGCAGCGTCATTTGGAGGTTTTGGGGCGACACGCCCCTAAACTCGCCCTGGACGTGGTGCTGGCCGACGAGGCGGCCGTGCCCGACCGCGATTCGCTCACCGAGGCCGCCAAGCGGCTGGGAGCGGCGGTCGAGCTGGCGCCGGTGGCCCGGACCGACGGAACTCCCCGGCACGATCCGGAGCTGCTGGCCGCCGCGTACGACCGTATTTTTCGGATGCATGGAAGGATCGGCCCATGGCGATGACGGCAGCGGTGAAGGATGAGATCTCCCGGCTTCCCGTCACCCGGACCTGCTGCAGAAAGGCGGAGGTCTCCGCCATTCTGCGGTTCGCCGGCGGCCTCCACCTGGTGAGCGGGCGCATTGTGATCGAGGCTGAACTGGACACCGCGATGGCGGCCCGGCGCCTCAAGCGGGACATCCTGGAGATCTTCGGCCACAGCTCCGAGCTGATCGTGATGGCGCCCGGCGGGCTGCGGCGCGGCTCGCGCTACGTGGTCCGGGTCGTGGCGGGCGGTGACCAGCTGGCCCGGCAGACGGGGCTCGTGGACGGCAGGGGGCGCCCGATCAGGGGCCTGCCCCCGCAGGTCGTCTCCGGCGCCACCTGTGACGCCGAGGCCGCCTGGCGCGGCGCCTTCCTGGCGCACGGTTCGCTCACCGAACCCGGCCGGTCCTCCTCGCTGGAGGTCACCTGCCCCGGCCCCGAGGCCGCGCTCGCGCTGGTCGGCGCCGCCCGCAGGCTGTCCATCGCGGCGAAGGCGCGCGAGGTGCGGGGAGTGGACCGGGTCGTGGTCCGCGACGGCGACGCCATCGGCGCCCTGCTCACCCGGCTCGGCGCGCACGAGTCGGTGCTGGCCTGGGAGGAGCGCCGGATGCGGCGCGAGGTCCGCGCGACCGCCAACCGGCTCGCCAACTTCGACGACGCCAACCTGCGCCGCTCGGCGCGGGCCGCCGTCGCCGCCGGGGCACGGGTGCAGCGGGCGCTGGAGATCCTGGGGGAGGAGGTGCCCGAGCACCTCGCCGCCGCCGGCCGGCTGCGCATGGAGCACAAGCAGGCGTCGCTGGAGGAGCTGGGCGCGCTCGCCGACCCGCCGCTGACCAAGGACGCGGTGGCCGGCCGCATCCGGCGGCTGCTGGCGATGGCCGACAAGCGCGCCTCCGACCTCGGTATCCCGAGCACCGAGGCCAATCTCTCCGAGGAGCTGGCGGACAACCTCGCGGGCTGAGCGACGCCCCGCGGAAAAGCCGCGCAGACGCCGGCGCCGCCGCCCGTTCGGGTGGTCGGCACCGGCGTTTCGCGTGTCTTTGGGGCGCTCTTGACTCGATCATGCAGTGACATGAGCCTGGCAACCTGTTCGCCACAGTGGCGGACCACCGCGAGGGGGGTTCATGAGACACCGAGTGAGACCCGCGGCCCGGCCCACGGCCCGGCCCGCAGTCAGGGCGGTCCTCGCCGCCGGGGCGCTGCTCGCCGGAGCGGCCTGCCTCACGCCCGTCGCCCAGGCGAGGGAGGGCGCACCCGCCGGCGGCGGCAGCGCGGTCAAGGTCTTCCGGGCCGAGGTGACCCGCGCCCAGGTGCCACTGCTGCTCAGGGCCGGGCAGGACGCCCATGAGCTGGGAGAGAAAGTGGGGTCTCGCGGCCGGACCGCCGTCGAGGTCTACCTCACCGACCGGCAGGCCGGCGGCCTGAGGGACCAGGGCGTCCGCCTCACCGAGCGCTCCCTGCCGAGCGGCGCCGGCAAGCGCCTGGCGGCCGCCGCCCAGGGCGTGTTCCGCCCCTACAGCGGGAGCGGCGGGCTCAAGGAGGAGATCCTGCGGACCGCGCGGGAGAACCCCGGCCTCGCCAAGGTCGAGTCCATCGGCCGCACCGTGCGCGGCCAGGACATCCTCGCGCTCAAGGTCACCAGGAACGCCCGGACCGCGAAGGACGGCTCGCGGCCCGCCGTGCTGTACATGTCCAACCAGCACGCGCGGGAGTGGATCACGCCGGAGATGACCCGGCGCCTGATGCACCACTATCTGGACAACTACCGATCGGACGGACGGATCAGAAAGCTCGTGGACACCACCGAGCTGTGGTTCGTGCTGTCCGCCAACCCCGACGGCTACGACTACACCTTCAAGGACTCCGGCACCCGGCTGTGGCGGAAGAACCTGCGCGACACCAACGGCGACGGGGTCATCGGCACCGGTGACGGCGTCGACCTCAACCGCAACTTCGGCTACAAGTGGGGCTACGACGACGAGGGTTCCTCGCCCAGCCCCGCCAGCGAGACCTACCGGGGCCCGGGCGCGAACTCCGAGCCGGAGACCAGGGCGCTGGACGCCCTGGAGAAGCGCGTCCGGTTCGCGTACGGCATCAACTACCACTCCGCCGCCGAACTGCTCCTCTACGGCGTGGGCTGGCAGGTCGCCACCGACACGCCCGACGACGTCCTCTACCGGGCACTGGCCGGCACCCCCGGCAACCCGGCGATCCCCGGCTACCGGTCCCAGGTCTCCTCGGAGCTGTACACCACCAACGGAGAGGCGGACGGGCAGGCCGCGAACGTCAACGGCATGGCGATGTTCACCCCCGAGATGTCCACCTGTGCGACCGCCTCCGAGTCCGATCCGGACGACGCCTGGAACCCCGACGACTGCCGCTCGGTCTTCACCTTCCCGGACGACGAGACGCTGATCCAGCGGGAGTTCGAGAAGAACGTGCCGTTCGCGCTCTCCGTCGCGGAGACCGCCGCCCACCCCGACCGGCCCGTCTCCACGGTCGGCCTGAGCGCTCCCGACTTCACCCCGGCCACCTTCGGCACCTCCTACGCGAGGGGCGGGGGCCAGCAGGTCTCCGTCGTCGCCCGCAAGGCCGTCCGGAACAAGCGGCTGGTGTACCGGGTCAACGGCGGCCGTACCCATGAGCGCACCCTGCGCCCGTGGAAGGGCGGCGAGACCTACGGCGGCGACGACAACCTCCACTTCGACCAGTACCGCGCGGAAGTACCCGGCGGCCGGGCCGGCGACCGGGTCGAGGTCTGGTTCACGGGAGCGGGCCGCGCGAAGGCGAGCCGCCACTTCACCTACACCGTCGCCGACCGGGGCACCGCCGACACCCTCGTCGTGGCGGAGGAGGGCGCGAGCGCGACCCGAACCCGCGCCTACACCGACGCCCTGAAGGCGGCGGGACGCAGGCCCCTGGTGTGGGACACCGCCCGGCAGGGCGCCCCCGACGCCCTCGGCGTGCTCGCCCACTTCCGTACCGTGGTCCACTACTCCGGCCCCGACGGCCCGGGCAACGCCACCCAGCTCCAGCTGCGCACCCACCTCAACGAGGGCGGCAAGCTGATCGAGGCCGGCGAGCAGGCCGGCGGCGAGGTGGACCTCGGCGGCGGCAACCTCTCCGACGACTTCAGCCAGTACTACCTGGGCGCCTACAGCCGGACCTCGACCAAGGGCGCCACCGGCGTCACCGGCACCGGAGCGCTGAACGGCGTCTCCGCCGCGCTCGGCGACGCACCGGGCGACCCGCTCGACGCGGCGGGTGCCTACGGGGTCACCTCGGACGAGCTGCCGGCCGCCGCGTACCCGCAGTTCCGCAGCGCGGGCGCGGGCCGGTTCACGGGTGCCGTCAGCCCGTACGGGCCGTACGCGGGCTCGTTCATGGCCGCCGCCGTGCACACCGACGACGCCTACAAGCGCCTCACCCGCACCATCGACCTCACCGGTGTCGGCGCCGCCCAGAAGCCCGCCTTCGGCACCCGGCTGCTGTGGGACACCGAGCGCGGATACGACCACGCGGTGGTGGAGGTCCACACCGTCGGTGCCGACGACTGGACGACGCTGCCGGAGGCGGGCGGTGCCACCACCGACGCCGTGCCCGCCGAGTGCGGGGCCGGGTTCCTGGTCGCGGAGCACCCCTGGCTCCGGCACTACCTCACGCTCACGGGCAACGCCTGCACCGCGACCGGGACCACCGGCCAGTGGCACAGCCTCACCGGCCGGTCCTCGGGCTGGCAGCGGGTGGACTTCGACCTGAGCGCCTACGCGGGCAGGCAGATCGAGCTGTCCGTCTCCTACATCACCGACCCCGGCACCGGCGGCCACGGAGTGCTCGCCGACGACGCCTCGCTCGTCGTCGGCGGCAACGCGAAGGAGACGGAAGGGTTCGAGTCCTCCCTCGGCCCCTGGCGTACCCCCGGCCCCCCGGCCGGGAGCCCGGCGGTGCTGAAGGACTGGGCCCGCACCGGCGCCCTCTTCCAGACCTACGGCGCGGTCACCACCGACGACACCGTGCTGCTCGGATTCGGCCTCGACCAGGTCCCGTCGGCGGCCGAACGGAACGCTCTCGTCCGCAAGGCGCTGACCGTACTCGACAGGTGAGCGAACCCCCCTCTCAACGGTGCGCGGAAGGGCCCGGTATCAGGTGAGCCAACCCGCTCACGAACGAGTGAAAAACGCGTCCGCGGTGACCGTCATTCCCTGACAAAGAGGAGTGAATCCACCGCCGTGTTGAGGCGTTCCGTACCCTACTGACGGGTACGGAACGCCTGCCCTTTTATGCGCCATCTCGATGTCACCCCAGGGGCCGTGGAGGGGTAGGGTCGTGGGTGGTCGGGGACATCCCAAATACAGCTCGCCGGCACCGCATGGCCGGCGTACCAACGAGGAGATCGGTTCGTGACGATCCGCGTAGGCATCAACGGCTTCGGCCGCATCGGGCGTAACTACTTCCGCGCTCTGCTGGAGCAGGGTGCGGACATCGAGGTTGTGGCTGTCAACGACCTGGGTGACACCGCGACCACGGCGCACCTGCTCAAGTACGACACCATCCTGGGCCGCCTCAAGGCCGAGGTGACGCACACCGAAGACACGATCACGGTCGACGGTCACACCATCAAGGTGCTCTCCGAGCGCAACCCCGCCGACATCCCGTGGGGCGAGCTGGGCGTCGACGTCGTCATCGAGTCGACCGGCATCTTCACCAAGCGCGACGACGCCGCCAAGCACCTGGCCGGCGGCGCCAAGAAGGTCCTCATCTCGGCTCCGGCCAAGGGCGAGGACATCACCATCGTCATGGGCGTCAATCAGGACAAGTACGACCCGGCGAAGGACCACGTCATCTCCAACGCCTCGTGCACCACCAACTGTGTGGCGCCGATGGCGAAGGTGCTGGACGAGAACTTCGGCATCGTCAGCGGCCTGATGACCACGGTGCACGCGTACACCAACGACCAGCGCATCCTGGACTTCCCGCACAAGGACCTGCGCCGCGCCCGCGCCGCCGCCGAGAACATCATCCCGACCACCACGGGTGCCGCCAAGGCCACCGCGCTGGTCCTGCCGCAGCTCAAGGGCAAGCTCGACGGCATCGCGATGCGCGTCCCGGTCCCGACCGGCTCGGCCACCGACCTGGTCGTGGAGCTCCAGCGCGAGGTCACCAAGGACGAGGTCAACGCCGCGTTCAAGAAGGCCTCGGAGGACGGTTCGCTCAAGGGCTTCCTGTCCTACACCGAGGACGAGATCGTGTCCTCCGACATCGTCGGCGACCCGTCCTCCTGCACCTTCGACTCGTCCCTGACCATGGTCCAGGACGGCAACACGGTGAAGATCCTCGGCTGGTACGACAACGAGTGGGGCTACTCCAACCGCCTGGTGGACCTGACGGTCTTCGTCGGCGAGCAGCTCTGATCCGCCGGATCGGATCCAGCAGGACCTTGAAGTGAGAGCAGGGCCCGGGCAGCGCACGGCCGCGCTGTCCGGGCCCTGTCTCACGCACGGACCACGCCCTCTTACGATCAGGGGCATCACGAGCCCTCTCCAGGAGTCCACTCAATGAAGACGATCGACGAACTTCTCGCCGACGGCGTGAGCGGCAAGCGGGTCTTCGTCCGCGCCGATCTCAACGTGCCGCTGGCCGAGGGGACCATCACCGACGACGGCCGCATCCGTGCCGTCGTGCCCACCATCAAGGCTCTCGCCGACGCGGGAGCCGAAGTGGTCGTCGCCTCCCACCTGGGCCGCCCCAAGGGTGCTCCGGACCCGGCGTTCTCCCTGCGGCCCGTCGCCGAGCGCCTCGCCGAACTCCTCGGCACACCGGTCGCCTTCGCCGAGGACACCGTCGGCCCCGCCGCCCACGCGGCCGTCGACGGCCTGGAGCCCGGCCAGGTCGCGGTCGTCGAGAACCTGCGCTTCAACACCGGCGAGACCTCCAAGGACGACGCCGAGCGCGGCGAGTTCGCCGACCGGCTGGCCGCCCTGGCGGACGTGTACGTGGGCGACGGCTTCGGTGCCGTGCACCGCAAGCACGCCTCCGTCTACGACCTCCCGGCCCGGCTGCCGCACTACGCCGGCTACCTGATCGCGCGCGAGGTCGGCGTCCTGAAGAAGCTCACCGACGACGTCAAGCGCCCCTACGTCGTCGTCCTCGGCGGCGCCAAGGTCTCCGACAAGCTCGCCGTCATCGACGAGCTGCTCGGCAAGGCCGACCGCCTGCTCATCGGCGGCGGCATGGCCTACACCTTCCTCAAGGCCCAGGGCCACGAGGTCGGCATCTCCCTCCTCCAGGAGGACCAGATCCCGGCCGTCAAGGAGTACATGGAGCGGGCCGGGAAGAACGGCGTCGAGCTCGTCCTGCCCGTCGACGTCCTGGTCTCCCCGGAGTTCCCGGACCTGAAGACCAAGGCCCCCTCGCAGCACACGGTGGTCGACGCGGACAAGATCCCCGCCGATCAGGAGGGCCTGGACATCGGCCCGAAGACCCGCGAGCTGTACGCCTCTAAGCTCGGCGACGCCGAGACCGTCTTCTGGAACGGTCCGATGGGCGTCTTCGAGCACCCCGACTACGCCGAGGGCACCAAGGCGGTCGCCCAGGCGCTCGTCGACTCCGACGGCTTCACCGTCGTCGGCGGCGGCGACTCCGCCGCCGCGGTGCGTACGCTCGGTTTCGACGAGAACGCATTCGGCCACATCTCGACCGGCGGCGGCGCTTCCCTCGAGTACCTCGAGGGCAAGACGCTCCCCGGCCTCGCCGCACTGGAGGACTGACCCCGCATGACCACTCGCACGCCGATCATGGCGGGCAACTGGAAGATGAACCTCAACCACCTCGAGGCCATCGCGCACGTCCAGAAGCTCGCCTTCGCCCTGGCCGACAAGGACTACGAGGCCGTCGAGGTCGCCGTCCTGCCGCCCTTCACCGACCTGCGCTCCGTGCAGACCCTGGTCGACGGCGACAAGCTCAAGATCAAGTACGGTGCCCAGGACATCTCCCGGCATGAGTCCGGCGCCTACACCGGCGAGATCTCCGGCTCGATGCTCGCCAAGCTGAAGTGCTCCTACGCGCTCGCCGGTCACTCCGAGCGCCGCCAGTACCACCACGAGACCGACGACGTGGTCAACGCCAAGGTGAAGGCGGCCTTCCAGAACGGCCTGACCCCGATCCTGTGCGTCGGCGAGGAGCTGGACGTCCGTGAGGCCGGGAACCACGTCGACCACACCCTCGCCCAGGTCGAGGGCGGCCTGAAGGACGTCCCGGCCGAGCAGGCCGAGACCGTCGTGATCGCCTACGAGCCGGTGTGGGCCATCGGCACCGGCAAGGTCTGCGGCTCCGACGACGCGCAGGAGGTCTGCGGCGCGATCCGGGGCAAGCTCGCCGAGCTGTACTCCCAGGACGTCGCCGACATGATCCGCATCCAGTACGGCGGCTCCGTGAAGTCCGGCAACGTCGCCGAGATCATGGCCAAGCCGGACATCGACGGCGCCCTGGTGGGCGGCGCGTCGCTGGACCCCGACGAGTTCGTCAAGATCGTGCGGTTCCGCGATCAGTGATCCCGTCCGCGAGTAGGCGGTAGCGGCGATACGTCGTACTCTTGCGGGGGCATGGCCGTCGTGCCGTGCCCCCGTCGTCCAGCTCAATCCGTCCGTCCGAATCCGAGGAAGTTGGTCCAGCCGTGGTTTTGGGGTTCTCGATCGCCCTGATCGTCTTCAGCCTGCTGCTGATGCTGCTGGTGCTGATGCACAAGGGGAAGGGCGGCGGCCTCTCCGACATGTTCGGTGGTGGCATGCAGTCCTCCGTGGGCGGCTCCTCGGTCGCCGAGCGCAACCTCGACCGGATCACGGTCGTGATCGCCGTGCTCTGGTTCGCCTCGATCATCGTGCTCGGCCTGCTCATGAAGTCGAGCGGCTGACCGGACCGCCGAGGCGGGGCCCGCGCGTACAGCCGCAATGCCCCGCACGTCCCACAAGTGCATAGATTCCACACGTAAGGCCCCATGTCCGGTACGCGCTCACGAGCGCGGCCTATCATGGGGCTTGCGTCTGGGCGGAGGCGGTACCTCCCATCACTGGACGCGCGTTGGGCCTTACGTAGACTGAGGCGCTCGCGGCGAAGCGATAGGCCGACCTGCTTCGCGGCACCATCACGCAGGGAGTTACGACCGTGGCAAGTGGCAACGCGATCCGGGGAAGCCGGGTCGGTGCGGGGCCGATGGGCGAGGCCGAGCGCGGCGAGTCCGCACCGCGTCTGCGCATCTCCTTCTGGTGCTCCAACGGGCACGAGACCCAGCCGAGCTTCGCCAGCGACGCGCAGGTCCCCGACACCTGGGACTGCCCGCGCTGCGGCTTCCCGGCCGGTCAGGACCGGGACAATCCGCCGGACCCGCCGCGCACCGAGCCCTACAAGACGCACCTCGCCTATGTGCGCGAGCGGCGCAGCGACGCGGACGGCGAGGCGATCCTCGCCGAGGCGCTCGCGAAACTGCGGGGCGAGATCTAGGAGTTGACGCCGGCCGGGACCTGAGAGGGTGTCCGGCCGGAGCTGTCCTGTCCCACGGCCGGACCCCGTTGTCAGTGGTGCCCCCTACCGTGAGTGAGGTGACTGCGACTCGGGGGACGGCCATGATGGCGACTCAGGTGGTGCCGGGGGCAACACCCGCCTGGCGCGGGGGATTCGGCCGGCTGTGGAGCGCCGCCGTGCTCTCCCGCTTCGGCGACGCGTTGCGCACCGCAGCGCTGCCGTTGCTCGCCGTGCGACTGACCGACGAGCCGCTCGCCGTCGCCGCGGTGACCGCCTGCGGCTACGTGCCTTGGCTGCTGTTCGGTCTGCTGGGCGGCGCGGTGGCCGACCGGGTGGACCAACGCCGCGCCATGTGGGCCGTGGACGTGGCGCGCGGGCTGCTCGTCGCCGCGTTCGCCCTCGCGGTGGCCCTCGGGCACGCCTCGATCCCGCTGCTGATCGCGCTCACCTTCTCCCTCACCGCACTCCAGACCCTGTTCGACAACGCGGCCACCGCTCTGCTGCCCTCCGTGGTCCGGCCGGATTCCCTGGGCAGTGCCAACGCACGCCTGCTGACCGGTCAGCAGCTCGCCGGCGGCCTGCTCGGCGGTCCTCTGGTGCCGCTGCTGCTGACGGCCGGGGCGTTCCTGCCCTATGCGGCCGACGCCGCCACCTACCTCCTGGCCGCCGCCCTCGTGGCGTCCCTGCGCGTGAGGGCACCGTCACGCGGGCCGCGTCCGCCCGGCGCCACCCTGCGCTCGGACGTGGGGGAGGGGCTGCGGCACCTCTGGCGGGACCGCGCGCTCCGCGCGGTCTGCGGGGCGACCCTGCTGTGCAACATCGGCATGGGCGCCCTGATCGCCACCCTCGTCCTGCACGTCACCGGCTGGCTGCACGCGGGGAACGCGGAATACGCGGCCGCCATGACCGCCTACTCCGCCGGCAGCGTCGCCGGCGGCTTCCTGGCCCAGCGCCTGGCGGGCCGCCTCGGCCGGATACGGGCCCTGCTGCTGGGCGGCACCGTGCAGACCGGGGCGCTGCTCCTGCTGGGTTCGGTGCGGGAGCCGGCCGCGCTGTTCGCCGGGATGCTGATGCTCGGCGCGATGGGCACGGTGTGGAACGTCAACCAGGTGACGCTCATGCAGCAGCGGGTGCCGGCCGCGATGACCGGCCGCATCTCGGCCGCCTTCCGCACCGCCTCCACCGCCGGTGCCCCCCTCGGCGCCCTGCTCGGCGGGACCGCCGCCGGCACCCTCGGCCTCAACGCCCCCGCCCTCCTCGCGGCCACCCTCTTCGCGGCGGCGGTACTCGAGCTGATACCGGCGCGCTCGGCGGACGTATCGAAGGACGGGAAGCGGAGCGGTGTCACCACCGGCCCGGCCCCCGGGTGATCAATTAGGTTGGTCCCGCAGTGGGCACACGGGGCAGGACAGGCGACAGGCGCAGAAAGGAAGGCGGAGGCCGGAGATGAACGCAGAAGGCCGTACGGCACTGAACCGGACGCCCGAGTGGGCCGCTCTGAAGGAGCACCGCGAGGGATTCGGCGGGACGAGCCTGCGGGAGCTGTTCGACGCCGACCCGGAGCGCGGGCGGACGCACACCGTCCGGGTCGGGGACCTCTACATCGACTACAGCAAGCAGCTCGTGGACGCCGAGGCGCTGCGGCTGCTGCGCGAACTGGCCGTCGCCACGGATGTGTTCGGGCAGCGGGACGCGATGTTCCGTGGTGAGCGGATCAACACGACCGAGGACCGGGCGGTGCTGCACACCGCGTTGCGTGCTCCCCGGGGCGCGGTGGTCGAGGTCGGCGGGGAGAACGTCGTCCCGGCCGTGCACGCGGTGCTGGACAGGATGGCCCGTTTCGCCGGCCGGGTCCGTTCGGGTGAGTGGACGGGTCATACCGGTAAGCGGATCAGGAACGTCGTCAACATCGGTATCGGTGGTTCCGATCTCGGTCCGGCGATGGCGTTCGAGGCGCTGCGTCCCTTCACCGACCG